>DAOUAK010000137.1:0-3150 GCA_034433695.1 Chloroflexia bacterium | reverse complement strand
GGTTCAGAGGCCAGCGAGAGGTGTTCCGAACGGAGGGCCCGTCCCCCGGAGAGGGGACGGGCCCCCTTGCCGTTGACCGGAGTCGCCCCAGAGGCCGTCCGCCCCACGGACACCCATGGGCCCGGCCGGCCGGAGGCAGGGACGGCCCGAAGGGTGGGGAGGGAAATCGCCTCCGGGGTCGAGGGCAGAGGAAGCGGGAGGACATCCCGGAAGGAACGGGCGGGGAAAGCGATTGGGCCAGGGAACGGCCGGAAAAGCCGTCCGGGGATTTCCGGAACTTTGGGGACATCCCCATGTCCTCTTCTCAAGGTGTTGGGGAGGTGCGAGGCATATTTCGCCAACACTTGCCTCAAGATAGATGAAAAAAAGTCACAACTTGACAAAACAGAGAAGATGTGGGATAATATCTTTGTGCCAGAGGGCAGAATGCCCTGGGGCAGGTGGCCGATCGACGAGAGCCGAAAGGAGGTGAAGACGGGAACAGAACTTCCCCGGGCCGGCCCCCGGAAGGAAAGCGCGGGCAGCGGGCCGGCGCTCCCCGCAAGGAGGAATGCCCAAGAAGGAGGAAAGCGATGAGCAAGCGCATTTCTGGACTTGGGGCCTTGTTGGGCCTCCTTCTCCTGGCCTCGGCCTGCCAGGCCTACTTTGCCTCTCCCCCGGCCGGCCAGGGAGTCCCCACGGCCTATCCCCCGCCGCCGGTGTGGACCGAGGAGCCGACCGAACCACCGTTGCCGACGATGACCCCCTGGCCCACCGTACCTACCACGCCCACGCCCACCTATCCGCCGGGACCGCCCAAGCCGACACCAGAGGTTACACCCATCCTGCCCTTCCCCACGCCGGCTTTTCCCCCGGCCCCCCAGGGCCCGCGGCCAGCGGCGTTGGAGACGATCTGGTATCCCTACCTTCCCTCTCCGGATGCCTACCCGGTGCTCAAAGCGGTCCTGGTGGACAAAGAGGGAAGACGGTGGGGAGAAGCCGAGCGCACCTTTGATTTCCCTCCTGGAGGAGGGACAGATTGGCGTGCCTTCTATATCTCGCCCGATGGCCGTTCTTTTGTCGCTGACGTCGGCTACCATGAGGAGAGCCGTTCATTCTGGGTCAACCCGGCCTCCGGCGAACTCAAACCGGTCTCGACCGACCCGGAGCATGAAGATTTCCTGGCCTGGGGACCTGATGGGCAGATCTTCGCCTGGAACAATTTGGGAGAAGTGTGGCTCCTGGACATGGAAACTCAGCAATACCGTGTTTTCCAGTTCCCCAGGTCGGAATATGGCTTTTCTCTTCTTCGCACACTGGCGATGTCCCCTGACGAGTCAACTTTGGCCGACCTATGTATTTATGGCCCGACCGTGTCCCATCCGGGTTCGGAGATTACGGTCAGCATACAACCGTCGACGGGTGGGGATCGCCTTCCTATCGCCACCTTATACATACCTGAAGGGGCGGACGTTCCGGGCAACTATCTGACTTGGTCACCCGACGGTCGAAACCTGGCCTTCGTCCTTCTTACAGGAATGTATGACAACGATCCGGCAAACAACGATAGTCAACTGTGGCTCATCGATAAGAATGGTACCTCTAGGATCGTGGCCCACGGGTTGACCGGATACTACCCGGTGGCTTGGTCTCCCGTTGGCCAATACATCGCTTATATCCGGGCGGAAGAACCGGCCTGGAGGGCCTCCCCCGCCGACCTTTGGCTGTTCGATCTGACCACATCCACAGAGATCCAACTCACCCGGTTCGACCACCGGCGATACGTAACCTCGGTAGCCTGGTCCCCCGATGGCCGGCGGCTGGCCTTTGCCGTGACCGTGGAAATCGGGGACTCTATCGAAGGTTTCGACAAAATTGGGGATTACGGAGAAATCTGGATGACCTCTTTGGATGGCCAGGAACAATACCCGATAGCCGGGCCCACCGCCCCCGATGCTCCGGTGGCCTGGCTGCGGGCAATGGAAGGAGGACAATGATGGCCCATAGAATGCTCCGCCGAATGCTTTGTATTTTCCTGCCGATGATGGCCTTGCTGCCTCTGCTGGCATCTCTCCCCGAAGCCGAGGCTGCCGGCCTCGCTCTGCGTCCACCGTTTGATGGCGTCTACCGTATGACCGCCGCTTTCGACCACCATTTTCCCAATTACGATAACTCAGATCAGCAGATCATTATATACACCGGAGAAACTGCCTACGACCCTAACAAATGCAACCCCACTACACATGGAACATACTGCTACAGCGGACATAACGGATATGATTGGACAATGCCCAATGGAACGCCTATTTTGGCGGCCGCCAATGGGACAGTCGTACGTGCCCAATGGTGGGGTAGCTATGGCTGGCAGCTCATCATTGGTCATGAGAATGGCTACTACACGATGTACGGGCATCTGCAGGGATTCAACGTCAATGTGGGACAAAGAGTCCAAGCGGGGGAACTTGTGGCATGGAGCGATAATACCGGCAATTCCTCCAACCCCCATCTCCACTTTACCGTGTATCGTGGAGGCTACACCGACGACTATGCCACCGACCCCTTCGGCTGGCGAGGGAGTGGGGCCGACCCGCTACGCGACTGGCCGAACGTGGGGCAGGGCCGTACTGCCGAGTGCCTCTGGCGCGGCCTCCCCGGCGATGCCATCAGTTGCTTCGACCATATCGTCGAGGACTATTACCCCGGTGATGGCGGCGGATGGAGCCATAACACCGGCTGGGGGCACGTAGATGGCAATAACGTGTGGGCTCATTGGACCTATACCTGGGCCACTCCCTCCTCCTGGGCCCAATGGGATTCCCGGATAGGCGGATATCACCCCATTCTCTACCATGGCTTCTACCGCATCAGTGCCTTTATCCCCTCCTCGGTGAGTGCCCGCACCCGTAACGCCCAATACGATATTCACTACTATCCAGGAAATGAAGAAACCGTCAGTGTAGATCAGAGTACGGTCAGCAATAACTGGCGTTACCTGGTCACCCGCGAGATGGAACCGGACACGAGTTACTGTTACGTCTACCTGGATGACTACACCGGTGAAGGCCAGGGGACCCGCCGGGTGGCGGCCGACGCGCTCAAGTTCAGCGCCGAAGTGACCTACCTGCCCAAAGTCCACACTTCCTCCACCTCCGGCAGTTGGGAATCGTACAT
>DAOUAK010000136.1:0-9350 GCA_034433695.1 Chloroflexia bacterium | reverse complement strand
CGCAGGATCTGCCCGCCGCCACCTGGAACTTTTCGGTGGGGCCGGTGCGGGTCAACGTCCTCTACCGGGTAGCGGCGCTGACGACCTATGAATGCAACGGCTTCACCTTCACGGCGCCCTGGGTATCCGACAGGCTGACCTTCCAGGTCCTGCAACTGCGGGCCGTCCGGACGAGCAAGTAGGAGGTGCAGGGTGAAAAGCCGGGGACAGGTCATCGTACTCCTGGCCGTTTTTATCGGGACTGCGGTGATGGCCGTGCTCGTCTTTCTGAGCCTGAGCACCCTGTACGCCGTGCGTTCACACGCCCGGGCCTCGCTTCAGCAGGCCGTGAATGCCGGGGTGCGATGTGGGGACTATGAGGAGGACGGTCGGGCTTTCCTCCGCGAGGATAGGGCCCGGAACCTGGTCCGCGAGGTCTTCTACCGGAGCCTCAGCCTCCAGACCTACGGGCTGGGGGCCGACCCGCGCGATATCGCCGACAATATGGCGGTGGATGTCTACAATAACGCCCCGTGGACCGGCTACACCGGATACACCCACGAAGACATCGGCATCAGCGCCCGGGTTGACATCCCGGTGCGGGTTTTCTTCTTCACCGTAAGCGTCCCGGTTCTGGTAGAAATGGAGGCGAAAAACCCATGAGGAAAAAGGAACGTGGACAGGCACTGGTCGAGACGGCGCTGGTCATCGGAGTGGTGGTGCTTCTGGTCATCGGAGGAATCCAGCTCCTTCAGGCCTTTTACACTATCCGGAACGTCCGTGCCGCCGCCGAGGATGCAGTGGACCTTGCCGCGGTATACGGGGGCGATACGGAGGAGTTTCGAGGGCAACTTCCCGCTATCCTGGAGACATATCGGTTGGATCCGACCCTGGCCACCGTAGAGGTGGAGCCGCTCCAGGCGGGCTATCTGGAGGTGTTGACCGTGACGATTATGTATCCCCAGGTCATTCGGGTATACGGACTGTTCGAACTGGTCATCCCGCCGCAGGAAGCCCGGGCGCTCTCCCAGAGAGACCTGGAGGAGGGATGGTAAATTTGACAAATCGGGCGATCGGGATATAATGCCGGTATCCTGAAAGAGGTGGATTTCGTGCTCGCCCTACCTGAACGATACAGCAGCGTTACCGTTTCCGGAAGGACTGCAAGGTCCGGAGGGAGACCTCACCTTCCGCGCCTCTCTTTCTCCTCACCTCGTCCTTCAACTGCCTTACCGACGATTCTCCCGGGGAGGGGCCTGTCGCCGCACGTTTCCTCCGGCCGGGGCATGGGCCTGCCGGAGAAAGGGGTAGGGCACGAAGGAGACCGATGACGGCGAGGTAGATGGCAGGTAGATGAGGAAAGGGAAGGCGTACCGGGAGGCGGGTTTTGTTCCCGCTTCAAGGCGGAGGAAAATCTTTCCCGCCCGGAGGGTCGACCGGGCGGCGGCCGGCCCTTTCCTCAAAGACCCCATAGGAGGAGAAAATGCGCAGTCTCTCCAATCGCCTGATCGTGGCTACAGCCATTCTCTTGCTCCTGGCCGGCGTGCTCTGGTTTGGGGGTAGCCTCTATCTGAGCGGAAAGGCCCAGCGGGCGGAGGTCGTGGCGGCGGCGGTGGACATTCCCCAGGACACTGTCGTTACCGCCGGGATGCTGGAGACGGCCGAGGTGCCCCGGGGGAGCGAAAGCCGCTTCCTCCGTACTCCGGCCGAGGTGCTGGGGAAGGTGGCCCGGGTGGACATCCCGGCCGGGACCCTCCTCCTCCCGGCGATGTTTTCTTCGGTGTCGCCGCCGGAGGGACGCCTCCTGCCGGCCGGCACGGTCATCTCCCCCGGCTTCCTCGCCATAGCCGTGCCACTCAGACCGGAGGACGCCGCCGGCGGCGCCCTGCGGGTGGGCGACCGGGTGAGCGTCTATGCCACTATGTCTCTCACCTCGACGGAGGCCATCCCCGCCCCGCTGGCCCGGCACGTCCGGGTGCTGGACCTCTACACCCGCGAGGGCAACTCCCTCCTCAGCGCTCCGGCCGGCCGCGCTGCCGACGTCGCCCTCCTGGAGGCCGACCCCCACCTGGCCGACCTCCTCATGGAGGCCTCCCGGCAGGGCCCGTTGCGCCTGGTACTGGAAGGGGGAGCCCCATGAGCAACCGGGTCACCTTCGTTACCGCCGACCCCTCCTGGCCGGCCCGCCTGGCCGAGCACTTCCACTTTATCCCCGCCGGCACCCTGCCCGACCTCTTCACCGCCGGCCAGGTGCTTCCCTCCCTGCATCCGTCTATCATCGTCGTGGACGACCAGGTGGTCGACGGCGTGGGGCCGGCCGAAGTCTCCCTCCAGTTGCAGAAGTGGCTTCCCCAGGCCCGTGTGGTCCTCCTGAGCGGGCCGGCCACCTTCGGCCTTGTCCTGCCCGGCGTTACCGTCCTGCCCCGCGACCTGCCCGTCACCGAAATAGGGCGGAAGATCGGCCTCCCTCCCCGGGCAGTGGCCTATTCCCGCGTCATCGCCGTAACGGCGATGAAGGGCGGGGTGGGCAAGACCACCGTGGCGTTGCTGGTGGCCGCCCAACTGGCGCGCCGGCCCGGGCGGGTGGTGATCTGGGATTGCGATTTTCCCCAGGCCCTCATCCATCAGGCCCTCGGCCTGCCGGCCGGAAGCCTCACCATCTGGGACTATCTCCAGGAGACGGACTCGCCTCTGGAGGCCTTTATCCGGCCCGCCCCATCCGGTATCTATGTCCTCCCGGCCCCCGTGCGTCCGGATCAGGTGGTCATCCCCGACGAGCGACTGGCCCGGGAGGTCATCCGGGACCTGCGCGGCCTTTTTGAGTACATCGTGATGGACAACGATGCCGAGGTCCAGAAGAACCCCCTCCTGGTTACGGCCGTCCAGGAACTGGCCGACCGGGTTCTGGCGGTCACCGACCTGGAGTACCTTTCCCTGGAGAGTTTTCGCCGGCTGATGGTGGCCCTGGCCGGGCTGGGAGCGGCCGAACGGGTGGTCGTGGTGGCCAACGACGGCCGGAGGAGCGGAGAGAAACCGGACGAGATTCGCCGGATGCTTCGGGAATTGGGGCTGGGGCATCTACCCCTGTTCTTCATCCCGCATTCTCCGGCCGTGCGCCGGGGGCAGCGAGAGGGGAAGGTGCCGCTCCTGAAGGAGGCGGAGGCGCTGGTGGATTTCTTGCTGGAGGAGAGGTGATGGGACGGCCGGCCTACACCACCCGCACCCTGGGAGTGCGCCCGCAGGATGCCCTGGGGCCGGCCCTCCTGCAAGTCCGCAGCCGCAGGTGGCGGCAGGACCTCCCGAGTGCTCTGTTGGAGGAACTCCGGCTGCACCTCCTGGAGGCCGTGCCGGCGGATATCCTCCACCCGCTGGCGGAGCCCTCGCAGCGGGAACGGACCATCCGTCGGGCCATCCGGGACTGGCTGGAGCATAACCAGGTGGCCCTCCTTTCGCAGGGGGGAGAAAGCCTGGTCGCCTACCTCTACGGAGAGGTGGCCGGCTTCGGCCCCCTGCAGCCTTTTCTGGCCGACCCCGAAGTCACCGAGGTCAAATTGATCGACCCCCAGACGGTGCTGCTGGAGCGGGCCGGCCGGAGGCTGTGTCGCCTGGTGAACTTCCCCGGCGGGGAAGAGGAGGTACGCCGGCTGGCGGTTCGCCTGGCCGAACTGGGGGGGCAGGGAGTCAGCCGCAAGGAGCCGGTGGCCCAGGTGCAACTGGCCGACGGCTCCCGCCTGATCCTTATGCCCTTCGAGGAAATCCCGCAAATCTTTATCCGGCGACGGGCCCGCACCCCCTTTTCTTTGGAGATGCTTCTGTCCTACGGCACCTTGAACGAAGAGGTGGGGGCTTACCTGCGCCGGATGGCGCGAGCCCGGGCCTTTTTCCTGGTGGCCGGCCCCAGCGGCGCGGGCAAGACGGCCTTCCTGGAGATGATTCTTTCCCTCTTTCCCCCACAGGCCCACATCGTCGTCGTCCAGCAGGGCACAGAGATCCGCAAGGAAGGGGTGCATCCGCTCATAACGCTCCTGGAAGGTTCCGACGACCCGGCCTCGCCCAACTCCCTGGAGGCGGTGGCCATGCGCACGCTGAAGATGGGGGTGATCAGCCTGGTGGTGGGGGAAACCAAGGGGCCGGAAGCGGCGGCCATCCTGCACGGTATCTCCGCCGGGGTACGGGGCGGGGGGACAACCATCCACACCGACGACGCCGAGGAGGCCCTACGTCGGCTGGCCCGGCTGGCACGCTCTTCCCGCTTCAGCGACCTCTTTGTGGGAGCCACGCCGGCCGAACTCCGCCAGGCCGTGGCCCGCTCGGTGCACATCGTGGTGCTCCTGGAGCAATCCCCCCAGAGTGGCCGGCGTTATGTCCGGGAGATGGCCGAAGTCGAGGTCGTGGAAGGAGGCTGGCGGCTTCACCCGGTCTTCCGGGGGCAGGTACACCTCACCGGGGAAGGCGAGGAGGTGGTCTGGGAACGCCTGGCAGAAAGTTGCCCCCGCCTTCAAGCGCTTCAGTCCGCCTACGTCGAGGCCGAAACCGCTTCCCCCGCCGACCGACTGGAGGCCGAACAAAAGGCGGAGGTGGAACGCCTTCTCGCTTCGGCCGCGGCTATGGTCCGCAGTGGAGAATGGAGGGAAGCGGAGGTGGTGCTGAACGAGGTGTTGGGTCTTTCCCCGGAGGACGAAGTTGCCCGGCGGCTTTACGAACAGGTTCAGGCCGGCCGGCAGGCCGAAGAAAAAGAAAGGGAGGAGCAGGCCGGCCGGCTGCTGGAGGAGTCCCGGCGGGCGGCCGAGCGAGGGGACCTGGCCCGCCTGGAGTGGCTTATGGAAGAAGCCACCCGCGCCCGACACCCGGAGGTGGTCGAAGAAGCAGAGCGGCTCCTCTGGAAGGCGCGGGAAGAACACCTGCCACCGGACGAACTGCTCGCCCTGGCGCTGGAGCGGATGCCGCACGACCGGGGGCGGGCAGAACGGTTGCTCCGCTCCGTCCTGTGTCGTCGGCCGGACCACCCCGAAGCGGCCTTTTACCTGGAACTGCTTCTGGCCGAGGACGACCGGGCGGGATGGCCTTGAGGAGGAGCACGATGGAACAACTGCTGTTGACGGCGCGGTGGCCGGCGCTGGCCCTTTTCGTCCTGGGCGGCCTGATCCTGGCCTGGCGATTGCTGTCCCCCCAACTGGAGCCACGCCAGATGCTGCGGTGGGGACGAGGGCGGGTGGAACAGGCCATGGTGTGGCTGGTCGGTCCTGTAGCCGCCCCGGCTGTGGCCGGAGCGGCGCTGGCTTCCGGGGGAGTAGCGCTGGTGCTCGGCGGAGGTCTCTTGCTCCTGGCCCTGGGGCCGCTGGGCCTGCTCTTCTCCCCTCTCCTGGCGCTGGGGGTGGGACAAGAGGTGGCTGCCCGGATGGCCCGGAAGCGGATGGAGCGGCTTTCGGAGCAGGTACAGGGGCTGACCCAGGCCCTCTCGGCCGGCCTGGCCGGGCAGGGGGTGGGCAGTGGGACGCTCTTTGCCCTCCTGCGCCGTTACTACCACACCCTGAAGCCACCCCTGCGGGAAGAACTGGCCTTCCTGGAACTGGTGATGCGGGGTCAGGCCGACCTGGGGGAGCGCCTTTCCCAGGTGGCCGGCACGGCCGTGCATAAAGGATTGCGGGCCCTCCTGGAACTCCTCTCCCTTATCTACCGTGAGGCGCTGGATGTACCGGCCCAGCGGCGGGCCCTGCGGATCCTCCTGGAACGGCTCGACCAGGGAGAACGGGTGCGCCGCACGGTGCAGGTGGAAAGCCGTTACGGGCAAACTTCCCAGACGGTCGTCCTCTTCCTGATTCCCGCCTTTGCCGCGCTTTCGGCCGTCGTGGGGAGTGTTCTGGAAAGCGGGGTCTCGGTCCTGGATTTTTACTTCGGCACGCTGCCTGGCCGGGCCATCGTCGCGGTCGTCTTACTGGTGGAGGGACTGGTCGTCGTAACGAGCCGGCGGATGCTCCGGCAAATTCGATGGGATTAGGAGGTAGAGATGAATACCGGGCCCATCTTTCTTATCCTCTTTGCCGGCGGAATCCTCATCGCCGCTGCCTACCGAATCACGCCGCAACAAGCCTGGAGGAGTTTGCGCGGGCGGATAGAGGCCCTGGAAGAGATGCAGCGCCGGCAGAGTCGGCGGAAGGCGCTCCTGCGCGATCTACCCGAGTTTCTGGGAAACTTCCTGGTTGGATATGGGGTTCGGGGCCGGGTTCTGGAAGCGCTGGAGTTTGCTGTGCGGACGGGGAAACCGGATGACTTCCTGGCCGAGGCAGTCCGGGGGGCGCTGCGGCAGGCCCGCCTGGCCGAAAGCAAATACCCGGCGCTCCATCGTATGGCCGGAGACCTGAGCGATCCGCTCCTGGTGGACCTTTTCCATCTGTTGGAGCAGGCCGAGGAGGAGGGGGGAGACATAGCCGCCCTCCTGGAGGCGTACCTGGAGCGCGCCTACCAGCGCAAAGCCACCTACTTGATGGAGCAGGCCAAGGTACTACCTTTGCGCCTTCTGGGGGTGACCATCCCGCTGCTTCTGCCGACGATGATCGTGGTGATGATCGCCCCCTTCGTCTTTGCCGTGGCCCAGATGTGGGGAGGAAAGTAGGGTAAATTCGGGGGTTGGCAGGAAGGAGGAACGATGCGAAGGGATATGGATCGAGGCCCTTTGTTCCGGGTTGGTACAGAACCGGGTTGCCATAGAGGAAAGAGGGGAGATATGGAAGAAAAATACTGCCTGGCCCATGGGCTTTTCACCCTACACCTGCAGACAGAGGAAGGGCGAAGGACGATGCCGGCCGTTTTCTTTGAGCAATCCCTCGGCCTGGAAGCCCTGGAGCGGGCCGGCCCTCGGGTGCGGCGGGTAGTCCGGTGGGATGCCGAGGGCTGGACGGTATGGTGGGAACTCCTGGCCCGCCTGGCTGAAGGCCGGCCGGCCCTGGTCGCCCTGCCGCCGCCGGAAAAGACTCCGGAACTTCCGCCCTCTTTCCCTTCGGTCTACCTCATCCCCCCCGTCGTCGCCGTGTGCGCTGCAAGTCCCGTTCCCGAGGGTGTGGCCCTTTACCTGGGCGCCTTTGCCTGGGAGGTGGCCTCCTTCGGCCCGGAGGGGATGGCCGAGCCGCAAGCCTTTTCGCCGGGGCTGGAAGTGCTCTATCGCCGGGTCGTCGCCGAGGCCTTCCATAAGGAGCGCCGGGTGCTCCTGCCGGTGCAGGTGCCGGCTCTGCTGGCCTCGGAGGCACACGGCCAGATGGCCTTACGGCCGGCCGATGTGTCCCCGCTCCTGGAAACCGTTGTACTGCAACTGGGGGGGCCGGCTGTACTGGGTGGAGAGGATGAGGTTATGGTGGCCGTAGCAGCCGAAACCCTGCGCCGGCAGGGGTATGAGGTGGCCGTGGTGGACCCGCTTTGGGGCCTGGAACGGCTGCTCCGGGCGAAGGGAGGAAGGATATGAAGGCGTTGACCCATCTGGCGGCCGGCGGCGCGGCCGGGGCCGGGATGGCCCTGGTGGTGGGATTGCCGCTCGGCTGGGAAACAGCCCTTTTTTCCGGCGCGATCGGCGCCGCCGTTCCCGAATTGGAGTATGGCTTTGCCCGGCTGGCCCGAGAGATGCGGGCCCGGGAATACGGGGGGACCTTCCTGGCCGGCGCTTCCGCCCTGGGCCAGGAGCGCGGGCCGTGGCATGGACTGGAGATTTTCTTCATCCTGGGAGGCCTGGTGGGGCTGGTAGGATGGGTGGGAAGGATCGGCAACTTTCCCCTGCTCTACGTCGCCTTCCTGGGGGGATGGATTTCCCACCTTCTTCTGGACCTCTGCAACGGCGGCATCCGTCCCCTGGCCATCCTGCGCCCCTACCGCTGGGTCTATTTCCCTCCCTGGGGGACCCGCCGCGTCGTCCGGGGCGGCCTCTTCGAGGGGCTGATCTTCCTGGGAACCGGTTGGGTCTGGGTGTGGCGGCTGGCGGAGCGCCTGTTGCCGCTGGTGGAAGGCTGGTTGTGGAAATGAAGTGGATCGAGGAAGACTGGCTCGGTTCGGCTATGCTCCTGTGGGCCGGAGCGGCCCTTCTGGCCCTGTATCTGCTCTGCAACCCAACGGCCTCCACCCTCCGGGAGCCGCTCGACTCGACGCGCCTCTGGGGAGCCGTCCTGGGACTGGCCTTCCTGGGAATAGCCCTGTCGGTCCACGGCCTCTTCCCCTGGCTCCTTTTCCTCGCCACCCTACCGCTCCTTCTCCTTCCGACACCGCTGAACCGTCGCCTCGCCCCGGTCTCTTTCCTGGGCGTATCCACCCTGGGCGTGTTTCTCCCTCTCGGCCGTTACCTGGGACGAAAGAGGAAGAGTCTTCGGGGCAAACGGGTGAGAAGGGTGGCCTGGCGGAAGAAGGAAGGGACAAGGCGACCGGCCGTCATCCGCCGGCCGGGGAGGCACTTTCGCCTTCACACCGGGACGGAGCAAAGCGCTGCTCCGGTGTCCGTCCCACCCGCACCTGCCGAAGAGGAGGGAGAGGCAGGCGAATAACGGGCTCGCCACCCGGCCGACGGCAGGAGTATTCCGTATAAGAAGGAGGAAGACGAGATGAGCAGAAGACAAAAAGGATGGCAAATGCTTGTCGCGGTCGGGCTGGTGCTTCTCATCCTGACCTCCATCCCGGCCAGCGTCCGGGGTTCGGCCCTGGGGAAGACCGAAAGTTGGGACTGGACCTTCGAGACGATTGACCCGTCTCCGGGAGTCGGGACCTACCCTTCTTTTCGCCTCTTCCCCTCCGACCGCCAGGCGGCCGTGGCCTACTACGACGCCGCATGGGGCGATCTCAAGTATGCTTACCACGACGGGGAAGGATGGTCCCTCGAAACGGTGAACTCCACTGGCAATGTGGGGCAATATGCCTCCCTGTCCCTGGATGCGATGGGCCGCCCCCACATCGCGTACTACGATGCGACAAACGGCGACCTCAAGTACGCCCGGAAAGGCACGACGGGATGGCTTGTCCAGGCGGTGGATGTGACGGGCAACGTCGGGCAGTACGCCTCCCTGGCCCTGGATTCTTCCGACCTCCCCCGCATCGCCTACTACGATGCCACCGTAGAAAACCTCAAGTATGCCTGGTACGATGGGGTGATGTGGCACTGGGAGTATGTCGAACCGGTTACGAACAAGAAGGTGGGGCAGTACGCTTCCCTGGCCCTGGATGCCGCCGGCCGCCCCCACGTTGCCTACTACGATACCGAAACTGGCGACCTCAAGTACGCCCGGAAAGACCCGGGGGGATGGCTTGTCCAGACGGTGGATGCGACGGGCAACGTCGGGCAGTACACCTCCCTGGCCCTGGATTCCGCCGGCCATCCCCGCATCGCCTACTACGATGCAGGA
>DAOUAK010000135.1:0-6257 GCA_034433695.1 Chloroflexia bacterium | reverse complement strand
TGCCACCTCTCCGGCGGCCTCCTCAGCCCTTTCAGCCTCCTCCTTCTCCTCCATATCGTCATCGTCTCCTTTACTCTGGGCCCCCTTCCCGCCTACACCGAGGCCGCCTGGGCCTCGCTGCTCTACGGGGCCATGATCGGAGCGGAGGCTCTGGGTCTTCTTCCCGCGCCTCAGCCCTTTGGTCCGGCCCGGCTTCCCTGGACCGCGCTCTACCGTGACCTTTCCGCCGTCGCAGGTCCCCTCCTGGCCGTCGCCGGCCTCTTTTGGGTGGGCGCGGCGGTGGGCGGCTATGTCAGCCGGAAACTGAAGCAGCAGCAGGACGAGATCGCCCGCCTCTACCAGGCTACCCGGAAGGAGACCCATAAACTGCGTCTGGTGAACGAACTTTCCCGTTCCCTGAGCGCCATCCTGGAATGGCCCACGCTCCTGGCGCGCATCTTTACCCAATTGCAAGCCGTGGCTTCCTTCGACTACGCCGGCCTGTACTTCTATGACGAAAAGGAGGACCGTCTGCGCCTGGTGGCCACCTGGGGTTTTTCCGACCAGGAAGCCCGCGAGGCCGAAGCCACGGCCATGGAGCGTCACCCCGGCTGGGTGCTGCGCCACCGACAGACGCTTCTCAGCAGCGATACGGCGTCCGATTCCCGCGTCCGGTATACGGGAAACCGCCGCAGCGGCTCGGTGTTGATGGTGCCGCTACTTTACCAGGAGCGCTGTCTGGGCGTCCTGGGGCTGGGCAAAAGGGAACGGGAGGCCTTTGGCAGTGAAGAGCAGGACCTCCTGGAAGGCGTAGCCCGGCAACTGGCGGTGGCTTTGGCCAATGCCCGGCTCTATGAGGAAAGCCGGAAGACCCTGGAAGAATTGCGGCAGGTGCAGGAGAAACTGGTGCGCTCCGGCCGTTTGGCGGCAGTGGGGGAACTCTTGTCCGGCCTGGCCCACGAACTCAACAACCCCCTGAGCATCATCCTGGGGAACGTCCAGTTGGCCCTGGAGACCCCGGACCTGGACACCGAGGTACGGAGGAGTCTGGAGGCCATCGGCGAGGCTGGAGAACGGATCGCCCACCTGATGCACATTCTGAGCGACCTGGAACTTTTGCGCGAGGAACGTTTCGAGGCCGTAGAGGTCCGGCCGCTGGTAGAGGAGGCGCTATCGCTGGTGCGAAACTGGATCGAACGTCAGGGAACGCAGGTGAGCGTCGAGATCGGCCGGCCCTTGCCCCCGGTCTGGGGCTCGCGCCCCCGCCTGCTCCAGGTGCTCCACAACCTCCTGGTCAACGCCCTGGAAGCGATGGAGGGACAGGAACGCCCGAGAGGCCTTTCGATCGCCGCCTCATTTGAAGGCGGTGAGGTGCTTCTATCCATCCGGGATACCGGTCGGGGCATCCCGGCCGAACGGCTGTCCCAGGTCTTGGAACCGGGCTTCGGTACCAAGGTGGAAAAGGGCCGCTCCCGAGGGCTGGGGTTAGGACTTTTTGTGGCCTATCATACCATACGGGCCCACGGCGGCGAGATGTCGCTTGTCAGCCAGGAAGGAAGCGGCACCTTGGTAACGATTCGTCTGCCGGCCGCTCCGTGATCGGGGCGGAGATATAGCGGAACGTCCGGCAGGTTTCTCAAGGTGTGCTATAATGGGAACACCGACCCGATGGAAAAGTGCAACCTGCCCCCAGGGTTCAGGATGCCAAGAGGTGACCTATGAGCAAAATTCGCAAGCGATGGCTCCTTCTGGTAGCGCTTCTTTTCCTCGTAGCCTCCGGTCTGGCCGTCTTTCTCCTTTTCTACCGTCCGGCCCAGGCGCTGGAATTCTTCTACTGGAATACCACCATTGAGGATTTCAACGAGGGACGTTTCTACCATACTGCCCTCTCCTGGCGCGGCGACGGAGAAGTGCAACTCCTCCCGGTTGGCTTTGAGCACCCCTGGGTACCGGGGAACAATAACGGCCTTCTGCCCCGGGGCGCCCCGGCCGCCGCCTACTGGAACGGACACCTCTACGTCATCGGAGGGGATGCGTTCTACGGCGATACCCGCAACGAGGTCTTTTACACCACCATTGTCAATACCCTCACGCACGAACTGGCCGACTGGCAGGAGACGACCCCTCTTCCGCTCACCCTATACCCGGAGGGCCTCTACCGCCACGATGCCGTGGCTCTGGCCTTTACCGAAACGAACAAATGTTATCTCTATGTCTTCGGTGGCATGGAGGTCAAAGGGGCCGAAACGACCTATTACGACCGGGTCGTCTATGCCGAAGTTCAGCCCGACGGCACCCTGGGCAACTGGCAGGAAACCACTCCCTTACCTACTCCGCTCTTCGGCATGGAAAGCCTGGTCCTGAACGGACGGATCTACATCCTGGGCGGAGCGGACCAGACCGGAAACTCCCGGCGTGAGGTCTACCACACCGTACCGGACCCGAACACCGGCCAGATCTACGGATGGAACGAGACCGCCTCGCTCCCTAGCCTGGGGGTCGGCGGTTACGTGGAACTTGCTGCCACCACGGAGCACGGCCGCATCTATGTCTACGGGGGAGCCAGTGGGGCGGGTCATCCCAATTACTCCCCTTACGTTCATTTCGCCACTCCCGACCCGGTTACGGGAGAGATCTCCGGCTGGACGATGGCCATGGAGACGCTCCCACAGAACTGCTATGCCAGCGAGGGGGCAGCCTACGAATCCGGCCTTCTTCTGGCCATCGCCGGAGCCTGGAACAATGCCGTGGACCCCTCCGGAGATGTACGGGCCGCACTGATCGAGCATGAGACGGGCCAGACCTCGGAATGGGTCTCCACCCTGGCCCTGGAACCGCGCTTCTGGCACGCCGTCGTCCAGGACGACTTCGGCTGGCTCTATTCCCTCTGTGGGGCCACCGGGTCCGGCGCCCAGCCCCGTCTGAACGAGGTCTGGATTGCCTCCCCCTACGGCGAAGGCAGGGGCTTCCAGGCGGCCGGTGGGATCATCTATCCGACCCAGAATCCCACCCCGACCATCTATGCACCTTCCGGGGTCTATACGTCCAGCATCATCGTTACCCAACTTGTCGAGGGCCAGGAATCTTCCCTGACCAGCCTTTCCTGGAATACCACCATCACCGATCCGGCCCTGATGACGGTCACGATGCGCTACCGTTACCACCATGACGGTGCGTGGACGCCCTGGTACGGTCCCTTCCCCTCCAACCCTGGCATCGGTGTTACCACCACGATTCCTCTTTCCGGCACGTGCGACTGGTTCCAGTACAGCGCCCACCTGGAGACCCTGAGCGAGACCACCACCCCCTTTCTGAACGCCGTGCGCGTAGGCATCCTGGCCCCTCCCAATCTGACCGTCAAAAACCTCACCGTGACCGGCTGCGATACCTGTCCGGAGCTAATTCCGCCCAACGAGCCGGTGCAGATCGTCTTCTCCATCCAGAACGAGAGCACCGGTCTGCAATGGGGCAATAACTTTTATGCCATGCTCTTTATCACCACCACCCCGAACTACACGCCCTGGCCGCCGGCCCTGCCCATCGGATGTGAGAATTATCCCACCGTGACCTGCCCGCTCATTGTGCCGTTATACGGGATAGATTTTCCGGAGCAAAGTTCCCGGACGATCACCATCCCCTGGACTTTCGAGCAGCCGGGGGTGTATTACCTCGTCGCGTATGTGGACTATAACGATACCCCTTCGATGCCGCCGCCGATTTACGATGTACGGGAGTACAACGAGTTAGACAACCTTCAGGAACGCGCCGTCTACGTGGGCACTCTATCCGTCTACCTCCCCCTGGTGACCCGGGGTTGGCCGTAAATTCCATCGCCCGGCCGCTCGTTGACATCGGGAGGCAGGATGCCCTCTGGCTTTGGAGAAGGCCGTTCCCCCTTCGATTCGGCCCGTTTTCGGGCCTTTTGGGCGGCGCTGGCCGGCCTGTTTTCCCGCCGGCCCGGCCTCCTCCTTCCTTTCGACGAAGTGGCCGAAAAACTCCGTCTTCGCAGCAGCCTTTACCGGGGAGTGCGGTCGGTCGAGGTGCGGAAAATCGTGGGCAGCGTGGGGCGGGCCCACGACTTTGATGAGAACTTTCGCCCCCTGCGCCCGGAGGGATGGGAGCGTCGGGCCCGCATCCGCCAGGCTTTGCGCCAAGCCGAGAGGCTTCCTCCGGTGCAACTTTATCAGGTCGGCCAGGTCTACTTTGTCCTCGACGGCCACCACCGCGTCTCCGTGGCCCGGGAACAGGGGCAGGAGTACATTGACGCCGAAGTCATCGAACTGCCCACGCCGGTGACGCTGGCGCCCGGCGTTTCCCCCGAGGAACTGATTCTCAAGGCCGAACAGGCCGGCTTTCTGGAGCAGACAACCCTGAAAACGCTTCGTCCGGGAGCCCATCTGGAGGCCGGTGAACCGGGTCTGTACGATGTCCTTCTGGAGCACATCTCCGTGCACCGCTATTATATGGGGCTGGAAGAAAGTCGGGAGGTCCCCTGGGAGGAAGCGGTGGCCCACTGGTATGACCATGTCTACTTGCCTATCGTAGAGGTCATCCGCGAGCAGGAGGTGCTGGAGCATTTCCCGGGACACACGGAGACGGACCTGTACGTCTGGGTGATGGATCATCGTTACTTTCTCAGCCAGGAGGTTGGAGGGGAGGTGCCGCCCGAAGAGGCCAGCGAGGATTTCGTCCGGCGCTTTGGAAAACGCCATCCCAGGAAGTAGAAGTTCAACCCAGTGCGGCAGCGACAAAGTCGTGCGCCGGGGCGCGGAAGTTGCCCCAGTCGCGCCAGGGTGGGGGAAGGTGACGGAGGCGAGCGGCGATGCGGTGCAGCCCTTCCGGCTCGATCCAACGGTAGCCGCCGATGCGTTCGCCCGGGTCTCGGGCGACCGGCCGGCCCCCTTCCGTGAGGAAGAGGAACAGGGCAGAGGCGAACGACGCTTCCCCGATTTCGCTTCGTAGCGTATAGGTGAGCACCCCCAGGGGGCGTTCCAAGCGGGCAGGCAACCCGGTCTCTTCGTCCAGTTCCCGGCGGGCAGCCTCCTCCGGGCTTTCCCCCGGCCAGATACCCCCACTGGGCAGACGCCAGGTGCGCGGCGGATAGAACGGCTTGGTGTGAAGGAGGAGGCGGCCATCCGGCCGGCGGATGACCAGCACCACTTCTCCGTGGCATCTTGAGGCCTTTTCCAGCATCTGATGGTAGAAGTCGGCCCCTAAATATATCTCGTGATGCCGGGTTTCGCCCCCTTCCCATTCCGGCCAGGGGAAGATGCCTTTCATCTTGCGGTCTCCCGGTCGGTTACAGGCCGGTGGGGAGGTCGAGGAAGGTGGTGAGAAGGCCGAAGCGTTCGGATAGGTGCCGGCCCAGGGCCTGGAGGCCGAGCGTCTCGGTAGCATAGTGGCCGGCATAAAGGACGTGGAGGCCCCGTTCTTCGGCCTCGTGGTAGAAGGTATGGCTGCGTTCCCCGGTAAGGAAGAGGTCCAACCCCGCCTCGGCAGCCTGGCGGACGAGTTCCGCGCCGCCGCCGGAGACGATGCCCACCCGTCGGACCAGGGGTGGGCCGTAAGCCTGGAGCGTAACCGGGGTGTCCAGGCGTTCCTGAAGCCGCCGGGCCAGTTCCGGGGCCGGGAGCGGTTCGGCGGGATGTGCCTCCAGCCCGATGGATAGGCCGTGGTACACCCCGAAAGGGCCGACCACCTCCAGTTCCAGGAGGCGGGCCAGACAAGCGTTGTTTCCCACCTCCGGATGGGCATCCAGGGGCAGGTGGGCGGCATAGAGCGAGACCCCGCCCTCTAGAAGGGTGCGGATGCGTCGGAGGAGGACCCCTGTGAGGGGGTGGTAGGACTGCCAGAAGAGGCCGTGGTGGACGATGAGCAGGTCGGCCTCCGCCTCGACGGCCTTGCGGAAGGCGGCCAGGCAGGCATCCACGGCCAGGGCCACCCGCCGGACCTCCGGCCGGCCCTCTACCTGTAGACCGTTGCGCGAATCGTCGGCGATTTCCCCGATGTTCAGGTATCCATCCAGATAGCGCACCAGTTCATCGCGATCCATATCGCCTCCTCACGATACTGAACCCTCGTCACTCCGGACCTCGCAGGCCATCCTAACACCATCCCCTTCCCCCGTCAAGCCGAGGTAAGCAGGGGCATCGGGTAGGCAAGGGCATCGGCAACCGGCACGCCCGACGAATTTTACAGCCTAGCCTCCCTCAAACATTTTGCGAATAAATGGCCGATGTATGCACTCACCGATATGATGTATAATCGAGATGTAACCT
>DAOUAK010000134.1:0-4955 GCA_034433695.1 Chloroflexia bacterium | reverse complement strand
AGGTTACATCTCGATTATACATCATATCGGTGAGTGCATACATCGGCCATTTATTCGCAAAATGTTTGAGGGAGGCTAGGCTGTAAAATTCGTCGGGCGTGCCGGTTGCCGATGCCCTTGCCTACCCGATGCCCCTGTCCCCATCGAGGCCTCCCCGTGGCGGGGAAGGACAGAGAGGGGTCCCCCGTATGTGCGCTTGGCGCGATGACGCCCAAGAGGGCCGATTCCCGCTTGTAAAATTTGCGCACCGGCCCAGGGTGTAGTATAATCGGCCCGTCGGGATCCTCATGGATGAGGGCCGGCAGCCATCCTCTCGGAACAAACGTTCCTCGGGATGGCCCTTGCAGACGTCGTCGGATCAAAAGGTATTCGAGGCAATGGGGCCTCACCGGCCTCCAGGTGAGAGGTTTGCCAGAAAGGGGTATCCATGCTTCGCGCCGAAGAAGAAAAGATCGCCTTCCGTTACCGTGAGTTGCTGCCCCACTTTGCGTACTGGGAAAAGACCAAAGACCTCATCGACCAGTTCATCGACCTTATCCTCAACTACCGCCAGAGCGGCCACCCGGGTGGTTCCCGCTCCAAAGTCCACGCCCTGGTCACCCTCCTTCTGAGCGGGGTCATGCGCTGGGACATCCGCCATCCGGAAAAGCGCTTTGCCGACCGCTTCGTCCTGATAGCCGGCCACAACGTCCCCCTGGTCTACTGCACCCTGGCCGTCCTCAACGAGGCCCTGCGCTGCAAGTACGAGCAGACCGGGAACGAACGCTTCCGGCCGGCTCCGCCGGAACGGGCCCTCTTCTGGGAGGACCTCCTGAACTTTCGCCGAAACAAGGGGCTTTCCGGGCACGCCGAGATGGAAGGCAAAACGCTCTTCCTCAAGTACAACACCGGCCCTTCGGGGCACGGCACGCCGGCCGCCGTGGGCGAGGCCCTGGCCCTGAAGCGGGCCGGCGCTTACGGAGTCCGGGTCTTTGCCCTGGAAGGCGATGCCGGGTTGACCCCCGGCGCCAACCACGAGGCCATGAATTCGGCCTGGGCCATGGCCCTGGATAACCTCTTCTACGTCATTGACTGGAACGACTACGGCATTGACGACCATCCCCTCAGCACCACCGTCTACGGCACCCCCACCGAATGGTTCGCCTCCCACGGCTGGCGCGTCTTCTCGGCCGAATTGGGCAACGATTGGGGCCCGGTCGCTCAGGCCATCCTGACCATGGTCCTTTCGGAAAACCCGGAGCAGCACCCCAGTGTGGCCTGGTTGAAAACGCGCAAGGGCCGCGACTACCTCAAGTACGATAACCTCTCCCACGGCGCCCCCCATAAACTCAACAGCCCCGAATTCTGGGAGACAAAGCGCCGCTTCGCCGAAAAGTACGGGGTAACCTTCCAGGGCATGGGCGAACCGGCCCCGAAAGACCCGGAAGCGCTGCGCGCCCAGTTCCGGGCCAATCTGGAGGTCGTCGTCCAGGTCCTCCGCCGTGACCAGGCCCTGGTGGACTATCTGGCAGAGCGTCTGGTGGAACTCGGCGAGAGCGTGCCCGAGGAAATCCCCACCTTCCGGCTGGGAAAGCGGGGCAACCCCTTCCGGGACGAACGCCTCTACGACTACCGCAACTACCCGGCGGAGATGTACGTGGCCCCAGGCACCGCGGTGCCCAACCGCCAGGCGCTCTACCGCTGGGGAGCCTGGGTCAACGCCTTCGGCCACGAGCACTACGGCCGGCCGCTCTTCCTGGCCTGCTCGGCCGACCTGGCTGAGTCCACCAACATCATCGGCTTCGCCCGCGGCTGGGGCGATTTCCCCGGCTACGGCTGGTACGAACGCTACGGTAGCCCCGAAGGCGTCATGCTCCCCCAGGAGATCACCGAGTTCGCCAACGCCGGTATCCTGACCGGCGTGGCCACCGTCAACTTTGCCGAAAACCCGGAGGAGGAGTTCGACGGCTTCTACGGAGCCTGCTCCACCTACGGCTCCTTCGCCTATTTGAAGTACGGCCCCCTCCGCCTCTTCAGCCAACTGGCCCAGGATTGCCAGTGGAAGGTGGGCAAGATCATCTGGGTGACCGGCCACTCCGGCCCCGAAACGGCCGATGACTCGCGTACCCACTTCGGCATCTTTGCTCCTGGCGTCACGCAACTTTTCCCTAAAGGACAAATCATCAACCTCCACCCCTGGGAGTATAACGAGGTGCCCGTCGTCCTGGGAGAGGCGCTTCGCCTGGACGCCCCGCTCATTGCCCTGCACCTGACCCGCCCGCCTATCCCCGTCCCCGACCGACAGGCCCTGAGGATGCCTTCGCACTTTGAGGCCGCCCGGGGGGCCTACATCGTCCGGGACTATCGCCCCGGCCAACCCCGAATGGGCACGGTCATCGTCCAGGGTACCAGCGCCATGCTCGGCATCTGCAAACTTCTGCCGGAACTGGACCGACGTGGCCTCAACGTCAAGATCGTGGCCGCCATCAGCCCCCAACTTTTCGAGCGACAGCCGGAAGAGTACCGCCGGCAGGTTCTCTCCCCGGCCGACCTGCTCGACTCCACCTTCATCACCACCCAGGCCCGCTGGCTGATGCACGACTGGATCTTTAACCCGCTGGCCGAGGAATACGCCCTCTCCGCCGATTGGGACAACCGCTGGCGTACCGGCGGCACGGTGGACGAAGTTCTGGAGGAAGCCCACCTTTCGCCCCGCTGGATTCTAGAGGGCATCGAACGCTTCGCCCGGGAACGCTCTCAACGCCTGGCCCGCCTGCGGGAACTGCTCGAGGCGGCGGAAAAGGAAGAACAACCATAAGGTAAGGCGATGGCCGAGCGTCCCCTTCGCCACCGCTATCCTTTCTGGCTGGCCTGGCCCCTGGAATTGGCCGCCCTTATCCTTATCCTCCCCGCCGGCTGGGAGTATCTGCATACCCTGTGCCAAACTGTTTTCCAGCAGTGCCCTGAACTGCTGGACCGGGTTCTGGCCTTCCCCTACCTGGGCCGGCCGCTTTTGCTCCTTTTCTCCGCCGTCCCGGCCGGCCCACCCCAGCCCTGGGAAGACATCCTCTCTCTGTTGCTCAACCTGCATATCTGGACCTCCCTCTATTTTTTCCTGGCCGCCCTCCTGCGCAACTTCTTGCCCGCCCTCCAGGTACACGAACAGGGCCTGCGGGTGCGCCGGGGGTTGGGCTGGGTCCTTGTGCCCTGGGAACGGATCGTGGATGTGCGCTCGATGACCCTGCCGGGAGACCGGCTGGTCCTCCTCATTCAGGGGCAGAAACTGAAACTGGGCCCCTGGTTCCGCCTCTACTCCCTTCTTTGGGGAGCCGGACTGAAGAAGGGTATCCTGGTTACCTGGCATATCTCCGACTTCGGCGTGCTGGCCGATGCCCTTGTCGCCCACCTGCAGGCCATCCACGGCGAACAGGGCCTGGCCCTGATCGTGGACGACACGGCCTACTCGCTTTTCTACGCCCTGCTTTTCCTCCCCCGGGAAACCTGGAAGTCCCTTTTTGCCCCCCGACAAAGGGTGGAAGATGCCTATGCCCATTCCAAATGGCTCCCGACGGTCGTCCGCCTGGCTTCCATCGTACTCCTTCTCCTGGGCCTCTGGCGTTACCTGGGCGTCTGGTGGCGTTTCCTTGCCAACCGTTTCGCCGATGCCCTCTATGCCCTCGACTGGCCCATCCTGGGTCCCTTCCTGAGCACCTACGGCCCCCGGGACGAAGCCGCCTCCCTCACCGAGGGCTACCTGGCCCTCCTCGCCGCTCAGGTCAGTATGGTCCTGCTCCTGCTCGTCCTCATCTTCCTCCGCGACCTTTTCCCCGACTGGTTGCTCGGCGCGGAGGGCCCTTCGGTATACGTCCGTCGTGCCTGGAAGGCCATCCCCTGGTCGGCCATCTACTCCGTCTGCGAGACCCTCTTTTCACGACGGGGAGGCGTTATCCTCATCCAGGTGCGCAGGTCCTGCCTGACCTTCTGGCATTTCCTCTACAGCCTCTTTTACGGAGCCGGGCTTCGCCGGGGCGTGCTTTTCACCTCCCTCTTGCCCGGCTTTGAGGAGTTGCGAGAAAGAGTCCACCTGGGCATCGTCCGGGCCCATGAGAGCAGCCCGACGCCCCCGGAGCGCCCCATCCTTCAGGAACACGGCGAGGCCGAGTTCCTGCTGATGCTGCGGGAACCCCGGGCGACCCTGCGCCGCTGGGCCGGCCCGAAGGAGGAAGAAACGGTGCAAAGTCTCTTCAGGCGGCCCGGCTTCGTCCCCTCCCTGCCGTCCGACCTGCCGTGGGAAAGCCTCGGCACGACCGCCGAAAAGACGGCCGAGAAGGAGCAAGAAAAGGTCGAGCAGCGCAGAGAACAGCGCCGGGCCAGGAACGCAGCCCTCCTCCTCGCCTTTTTCCCCTTTCTCCTGGTCCTGACCGAAGAAGGACTTTTCCCACCCCTTTCCAGACCGCTGGCCCTTCTGGCGCTCCCCCCTACCCTCTACGAGCGCGGCCTGCCCATGGTGCTTCTGACCGCCATCCTCATGGGCCTGCTGGCCCTGGCCGAATGGCCTTTTGCCTCCTTCCTCCTGAGCACTCTGGCCGAGGCCCATGAGCAGCCCGGAACCTTCGGGAAAACCTTCGCCCTCTACTCCCGCATCCAATCCCCACGAATCCTGCTGGCCCTGGTCCCCCTTGCCCTGGCCACCACCGGCCTCGTCCAGGCCCTCTTCCTCCTCTGGTGGGCGTTGGGGACACTGTGGGGAATGATCCTCATCCTCTTGGCCGGGCGCGAACTCTTCGGCTGGCGCGGAGCAGGGGATGTCCTGAGCCTGCTCGGCTACATCCTTTTCCAGGGCTTGATCCTTCTTGTCTATCTCCTGCTACACTGACGCCCCCCACACGGTCAATCAAGACCCTTGCCTATTCTCCCCCGATCAGCCCCCTCAACACGGCCAGGTTGCGACGATCCTCTTCCATTTCCGGCCCCTT
>DAOUAK010000133.1:0-21167 GCA_034433695.1 Chloroflexia bacterium | reverse complement strand
AGGTCCGCCTGCTCCTTCAGGTAGACGATGAAGCGAGCCGTCCCGTCGGGAGAGGCGGCCAGGTCGCGGTAGACCTGGACGTCCACGCCCTGCGGCATCCCGTCGGGGAAGAAGATGCCGTCGGCCGGGATTTCGGAGACGTGGAAGTGGAGGTCGCCGGTGCCGGTGTTGGCCAGCGTCACCTCAAAGGTGCCGGTAGAGTTCTCCGGCAGGGTGACGCTTACGGAGAGGGGCGCAAGGTCCGGCCAGGAGGCCGCCAGGTTGACGTCCACGACGGTGGAGGTATCTGCCGTCACGGTGATCGGGCCGATGTTGTACTGGTTGTAATAGTCCATCCCCATGACGTGAAGCAGATAGGTGCCGGCAAGGAGCGGGTCGAAGGCGTAGCCGCCGTCGGGGCCGGTGCGGCGCTCATCCCAGAAGTTGGGATCGCTGACCCCCTGCAACTGGACATTGGCGTTGGCGATGCCCAGTCCGGTGTTGGCATCGTAGACGTGGCCAAGGAGGGCACCTGCGCCGGGCGAAGGCGGGATGCAGTAGGCCAGCGACTCGTGCGGCGGCGGGATGAGCGGGCCGGCGCCGATGCTCCCGCCAAAGTTCCAGAGCCGGCCGTCGGCCAGGCCGCCGCCCGCGCCGGTGGTGGCCTGGTTCAGTTGGGCGGTGAACTCGACCCAGCCGTTGACCACCGGGTCATAGTACCAGGTGGAATCCTGAACGCTCATCCAGGCTCCCAGGTCGCCGCCCCACCAGAAGGCCCCGCCGCCGGACACCACCGCGCCGACCGGCGATTTCTTCCCGGCCCCGGCCGGAAGGCTGGCCCGTGAGACCCAGGTATCGTTGAGGATATCGTATTCGTAGAAGCCGTCCAGGCCGGTATAATCCCCGCCGACGTAGAGTTTGCCCTGGCCGGCCGCCGCACCGTGGAAGATCAGGAAGTCGGGCAGAGGGGACAGCGCCGTCCAGTCCGTACCGTCGAAGGCAAAGTGCTGGTTGCTGGCGCAGGTGTTGGCCCCGCAGCCGCCGGTGACGTGCAACACGCCGTCCACCACGCCGCCGGCCGCACCGCCCGCGCCGCCGATGTCCGGCGGGCCGGGGATGTCCGGGCCGGTGGACCAGGCGCCGGCCACCGGATCATAGCACTGGAGGGCGTAGGTGCCTCCCCAGTCGCCCGAGGTGGTGGTGTAGCCACCGGCCACGCAGAACCGGCCGCCCAGGAAGCCGCCCACCGCGCCGAAGACGGGGATGGGCATGTCGGGCAGGTCGCTCCAGACGCCGGTGGCGATGTCATAGGCCTGGGCGTGTCCGGTAACGGTGTTGCCCGCGCCCAGCCCGCCGGCGTAGAAGCAGGTGCCGGAGGTGCCATAGTCATCGGTGCAGGCAAAGGCCATCCAGTGGGTGCCCTCGGCGCCCGTGTTCGTCTCCACCTGCCAGGCGGGGCCGGCGATGGTGCGGACCTGAGCCGTGTCGGTGTAAGTGCCGGTGGAATCGGCGGCCAGGATCAGGGCGGTATCCTCATCCAGACAGGCGGCATCGGCCGGGATGGTCACCGTGACCTGGAAGGAGGCCACGGCGTTGTTCGCCAGGGGGCCGATCGTCGCCGGGCCGTCTACCGGCCAGAGGCTCGTGTAGGTGAGGGTGAAGGTGTCGGAATAGCCCAGGTAGTTCCCCAGGGAAAGGTCATAGACCACGTCGGTCCCGGGATCGCCGTTGCCCTCCTGGTAGGGTGGCAGGAGGACGACCTGGGGCAGGCCGGACGGGGCGCACATCCAGTTCAGGGCGGCGCCCAGGATCTCGGCCCGCTCCTCCACGGTGTCGATCCACTCGAAGGGCCAGGCCAGGAAGGCGGTCTTGAAGATGCCGCCGTCATAGTTGGTGGAGTTGTTCTGCCCGGAGGTGTTGTAGCGGAACGGCTCGTCGGCGCCGGGGCCGGCGTTGGCATAGTCGTCATAGGGGCCTTCGTAGCCGCCCGTCGGCCAGTAGGCATCCCAGTCGTCCGGGCGGACCATGGCATACGGCCCCAGCCCGTCGCCGATGGGGTTGCCGGCGTTGCCCACCGGGTCCAGTTCGGTTACGTCATCGGTCATGTCGGAGACGCCCAGGTAGTTCTGCATAAAGGGGGTAATGGTGCCGGCTTCAAAGTGGTATTCCTGGGAGGAGAGGATAAAGTTGCCGCCGGCATCCAGGTAGGCGGCGACCGCGGCCTCGTTGGCCGGGGTAAAGACGCCGTTTTGCCAGGCGTAGCCGGTGAACCAGATGACCACATCGTAGGGGGCCAGGTCGGCGGCGGTGGGGTCACCCTGGCTGACGGTGTCCCACACGGTGTAGGGGTAGCCCAGGTAGTCCAGGGTGGAGGTGTAGTAGGGCCGGCCACCGCCGTGGGTGCTGGTAAAGTCCCAGTCGTCGTCCACCACGAGGATACGGCACTCCACGGCGCACGGGAGCGGGTAGTACTCCGGATCGCCGTAGGGCGGGTTGTCCGAGGTCAGCCGCCCGCCAAAGACCCACAGCCCCGGCAGGCCGTCGTTGGGGTCGGGGGTGCAGAGCGGCACAAAGACGCCGGCGTGGTCGCGGCGGGCCTGGTTCAGGTTGGGGAAGTCCAGGTTCCAGGAATCGGAAAGGACCAGGTATTCCATCGCCTCGGCCGAGGAGGCGGGCCAGTCGCCGCCGCCGGCCACATAGATATGGCCGCCCCAGGGAGGCGGGGCCAGGGTATCGGCGTCGAAGCCAAAGCCGCGGCCCTCGCCGGAGACCACCGGCATGGGCGATTTGGTCTGCCAGCCGGCCGGCAGGTTGGCCGTGTCCAGGGCTTCGACGACGGTGGTGGGTACGAGGTCGCTCCCTGTATACTGATAGACGCCGCCCATGGCATAGATGACGCCGTCCTGCACGGCCACCTGGATGTAGGAGCGGGCCGGGCTAATGGTCAGACCCAGGTCCGTCCAGCGCGATCCGGAGGGCTGCTTGGGGTCAAAGGCCCAGGTGCCGTCGTAGAAATAGGGAGCGGCCTGGTTTTCCCAGCCGCCGAAGACGTAGATAATGTCGTCTACCACCGCCGTGCCCATGGCGCCGACCAGGTTGCCGGCCACGGTGACGGTCCAGTCGTCGGCGGCGGGCAGGGCCTCGGCCACGCCGGTCTGGGGGTAGAAGCGCTGCACCGTGCCGATGTTGGCGGCGGGGCTGCCGTCGGCGTTATAGCCGCCGATGATGTAGATGGCCGGGCCGTTGCCGGTGCCGTCGTCCATGACCAGGTTAGCGGTGTAGTTGGAGACGTCCTCCACCAGGTCCACGCCGGTGTCGGTCCAGGTCTGGGAAACGGGGTCGAACGCCCAGATGCGGGGGGATTCGGTGGAGCCGCCGGTGCGCCCGCCGGGGCAGTAGATCTTGTTGGCCCAGGTTTGGTCGGCAGGGCCGGGGACGAAGGCGCAGTCGAAGCGGGTGTAGTCGAAGGGAGGATGGGACAACTGATGCCAGGTCCCCGGCTGGTGGGGCGCCACCCGGCCGGAAGGTTCGGCCGGCTTGGGAGCGCGGGCCGGCCCCTGGAGTTGGAGGGGCTGAGAGAGCGTGACCTTGCCCGGCTGCCGGCCCTCGGGAAGCGGCCCCTGGGCCTGGATAGCCGCCTGGGGCAGCAACCCGAAGACGGTGATCAGAAGGACCAAGACGGGAAAGAGGCGTTTAGACATTTCGTTCCTCCTTTTTGCACGAAAAAGAACCGGGGAGAATTACGACCGAAGTTCACCTCCTTTCTTGGGCAAAAACGCGCATCGTCTTCTCCGGGAAGGAAGCAGCACCGAACCTATTTTGATTATACACCATCGGCCGGCCGGTTGTCAAGCACCATTTGCACCTCCCGAACGAAAATTGTATACACTTCTTTCTATCCACATTTCCACAGCCGCTCACCCCCTGCCACCTTTAGTTGTCTCTATGCCATCCCCAAACTACGGCTAGTGGTCCGATCGCCAAAAAATGGACACCTGTTCGAAGCCCCCCTTGTGGATAACTCCCCTGGGACGGTGGAAAAATGCCCGATTTTGGGGATAATTCCTCCTGAAAGAAACTTTTTGCCTCAATGAACATTACCGGACGCTCCCTTTGCTTTCTCCTTCTCCACCGTCTCCGTCGCCTGCCAGGGCTTGATTTTGCCTTCTTTTCTTTCTCCATCCACAATTCACTTCCCTACGACTGTATACGATATTTATTCTACCTGTAGAACCCTGGGCTTTTCCCACTTGGGGAGTGGATTCCTGATGGACAATTTCCCCTTGGATGATGTAAAATAGAGCCTGGAGGTATTACTATGCTTGCGCCAATTGACGACTATCGCTTGCGTCAGCGCGAGTACCTTTTGCGGATCGCCCGGGCCATGACTTCTCGCCTGGACCTGGGCGACCTTCTGCGCCTGGTCATCGAGGAATCGGTGGAGATTCTGGAGGCCGAGGCCGGCCTGATCGCCCTGCGCGACGAAGGCCGTTCCGACCTCCAGGTCTATGCACACTATGGCCTGGAGGAGGACTTACTGGAACTCTTTGCCCCTCTCCTGGCCGGCGATTTCCTGGAACGTCTGGTCGAGGAAGGTGGCTGGGTCAGCCCGGACCTGGCCCTGGTTCTGCGGGTGGCCTCTTCGCTCCTGGGGGTACGCCTGCGCCAGGTGGTCGCGTTGCCGCTGATCGTCGGCGATGAGCCGATGGGGATCATCTACGTCTTCCGTGCCGGTTCCGGCCCTCCCTTCTCCTACAACGACCGGCAGGTGCTTTCCGCCTTTGCCGACCAGGCAGCCATCGCCGTGCACAATGCCCGCCTCTACCAGCGCCTTCTGGCCGAAAAGCACCACCTGGATGCGGTCATCGAGAACAGCGCCGATGGGGTGATGATCCTGGACGGAAACTGGCGCATCGAGACGGTCAACCGTGCCTTGGAGCAGATGCTGGGCCGGCCCCGCCCCGAGATTCTGGGCCGCCCCTGCGCCGAAATCCTGCGCCTGACCACTCCCGAGGGAAAACCCCTTTGTGTGGGCTGTTGTCCCCTGGAACATCAGCCGCACAACCTGCGCCCCTATGTCGAAGGGGTTTATCTTACCCCGGATGGCCGGCGCATCCACCTGGGCATCACCTACTCCGTCCTGCGGGGAAAGGATGGCCGGCTCCTTGAGGCCATCGCCAACGTCCGCGATATCACCCACCAGAAGGAGGCCGAAGAGGCCAAGTCCACCTTCATTTCCATCATCTCCCATGAACTCAAGACCCCGGTGGCCATCATCAAAGGCTATGCCGGCACCCTGCGTCGGGAGGATGCCCACTGGGATGCCCAGACACTGCGGCAGGGGCTTCAGGTTATCGAGGAGGAGAGCGACCGTCTGGACCGGCTCATCAGCAACCTCCTGGAGGCTTCTCGCATCCAGGCCGGCGGGCTACGCCTCAGCCCATCCCCGCTGGACATTGCCGCCCTGGCCCGCAAACTGGTGGATGAATTCCGCCCCCAGACGGAGAAGCATACCTTCATGGTCGAGTTTCCGGAGAACTTTCCGCCGGTTTGGGCCGACTTTGAGCGCATCCGCACGGTGCTTTCTAACCTCCTTTCCAACGCCATCAAATATTCGCCTCGAGGAGGGACGATTCGGGTGGGCGGCTGGGCCGAGAACGAGCGGGCGGTGATCTATGTGGCCGACGAGGGCGTGGGCATTCCCGAGACGGAGCAGGAGCACATCTTCGAACGTTTCTACCGGGCGGACAACCGCCTTTCGCGGACGACGGCCGGGGCCGGCCTGGGCCTCTACCTCTGCAAGGCCATCGTCGAGGCCCACGGTGGGGAAATCTGGGTGCGCAGCCGTCCCGGCCAGGGTTCTACCTTTTTCTTCTCTCTCCCTTATCCTCCGGAAAGAGGTGGATAAAATGGAAAAATTTTCTCCTAAAGGAAAACTCGTTCTGGTGGTGGACGATGAGCCGCGGATGGTCGAGTTCATCCGGATGAACCTGGAACTGGAAGGTTACCGGGTGACCACCGCCGGAAACGGCCGGGAGGCGTTGAAGCGGCTACGGGAGGACCTGCCCGATCTGGTCCTCCTGGACGTGATGATGCCGGAGATGGACGGCTTCGAGACGCTGCGGGAGATTCGCCAGGTCTCGGCCGTGCCGGTCATGATGGTCACGGTGCGCGGGGATGAGCCGGACCTGATTCGCGGGCTGGAACTGGGAGCGGACGATTACATCCCCAAGCCCTTTTCGCCGCGGGAACTGCTGGCCCGCATCAAAGCCGTGCTCCGACGGGCCGAGACGCCTGTGCTGGCGGCCGGCGGCAAGCAGATCGTCGTAGATGAGAACCTGACGATTGACCTGGCCAAGCGGGAAGTCATCGTCCGGGGGAAGGTGGTCAAACTGCGCCCGACCGAGTTTCGTCTGCTCTACCACCTGGTACAGAACGCCGGCTGGGTGATGACCCACGAGATGCTCCTCTCGAAGGTGTGGGGACCGGAGTACCGCGACGAGACGCAGTACGTGCGCCTCTATATCACCTACCTGCGGCAGAAGATCGAGGAGGACCCGGCCCATCCTCAGTACATCCTGACCGAGCGCGGGGTAGGATATCGCTTCAAGGAATTCGCTCCGCGCCAATGAAAGGGCCTCGTTCTATAGCCTCCGTACCCGCGGTCAGGATGCCGGAGACCTTCGATGAAACAGGGGATAAACCCGGATCCTATCCCGGCCCAACCGGATTGCGCCCCTCGCGACGGGTCTCGATGGCGATGGCCGAGGGGAGAAACAATCTTGGTGCTCTTCTTGCTTTTCCTCCTTACCCTTCTCCTTCTGGTCGAGGCCGGCCTGTCTCTCCAGTGGCGCTTAGGCCACGATACCTCTCTGCTGCACTATGTGGCGTTTCTGATCGATCGCTATCATTACGCCCCGTACCGTGACGTCTGGGAGACGAGTCTGCCCGGCACATTTCTCTTTCACCTGGCGATAGGGAAGACGCTGGGGTACGGCGACCTGGCCTTTCGGGTGGTGGACATCCTCTGGCTGGGGGTGCTTCTGGCCGTGATGGGGGGAATTCTTGCCCGCTTTGGCCGGCAGGTGGCCTGGGCCGGCGCCGTCCTGTTCGGCCTGGCCTACCTTCAGCATGGGCCGGCGCAAAGTCTGCAACGGGATTACGTCGGCCTGTTGCCGGTGGCCGGGGCCGTCTTTTTGGTGACGGAATGTCCCCGCTGGAACTTCTGGGGGAAAACGGTCGCCGTTGGCTTCCTCTTCGGCCTATCGGTAACGGTCAAACCCCATCTGGCCCTGGGCCTGCCTCTGCTCCTTCTCTTCCTATGGTGGGAAAAGCGCCGGGAGGAGGGACGTCTGCTGTGGCTGAGGATTCCGCTCGTTGCCTTAGGTGGGTTTCTTGTCCCACCGCTGGCCTGTCTGGCCTGGGTATGGCTTCGGGGGTCTTGGCCTCATTTTAAAGAACTGCTCTTTACTTTTCTCCCCCTCTATCTCCAGGTAACCTTCCATCACCGCATCCTCCCGGCTGCCGAGCGGCCCGGTTACTTGCTTCAAAATTATGTACGCCTTGGAGGACATCTTCTCTGGCTCTTTCCGGCAGCCGTAGGTGTCCTCCTGGGCGCGAGCGTTCTGCCTTCTCCAAGGAAACGGATCGTTGTGCTGCTTGCGGGCCTGACCGGGCTGTACAGCCTTTACCCGGTGTTCTCCGGTCAGTTTTGGCCGTACCACTGGTTCCCTTTTCTCTATTTCCTTCTCCTTCTGGCCGGCTTATCCCTGGTCCATCTACCCGGCCGTTACCCCCTCTATATCCGCCTGATCCCTCCCCTGATTCTGGCTATCGTAGCCTTCTCTTCCCTGCGTTTCCTTCCCCAGGAACTCTACCTTCAATTCCGGGGGCAAAGTCTGCCTCCACCCCAGGGTGGCCGTCCAGACGAGATCGCCCGGTTCCTCCGGGAGCACCTGCAACCGGACGATGAGGTGCAGCCGCTGGACTGGACCGGCGGATCCCACTATGCCATGCTGATGGCCCAGGCCAGACTGGCCACCCCTTTTCTGCAAGATTATTTATTTTATTTCCATATTTCGAACCCCTATATCCAGACCTTGCGCCGGCGGTTTATCGAGCAACTGCAACAGACCCGCCCTCGTTTCATTATCGAGGTGACTTCCCCCGACAAACCCTGGGTATCCGGCCTGGACACGACCCGGGAGTTCAAGGAATTAGAGGCGTTTATCGCCGCCGGCTATGTCCGGGTGGTCGAAGGCCATGGGTACGTGATCTATGAGCGAAAATAGTTCGCACCGGGTATCTATACCTGGGCTTGACGGCAAACCATCCGGATTCAGAACGTGCGCAGGCAGATTCCGGTTCAAAAAATGAGGAGGCCGAAATGGGTGGACTGGACATCCTGATCGGGTTGCGGCAACATGCCATGCCCTGGCTGGACTTGATAATGGGCGGAATCACCTACCTGGGCTCGAACTACTTTTACCTGGCTGCGCTGGCCTTTTTCTACTGGTGCGTGGATGTGGCCGGCACGATGCGCCTTTTTGTCCTGCTCCTCGTCTCGGTCTATTTCCACGAAGCCCTCAAGGTCGTCACGGCGGTGGAACGCCCCATCGAAATACTCCGTTCGCTGTTGCCGCCCTCTCAGCAGCCGCGTTTCACCGAGACGGCCGAGGGCTTTTCCTTCCCCAGCGGGCATGCCCAGGACGCCATCGTTTTCTGGGGCTATCTGGCCATCGCCTTCCGCAAACGCTGGCTGGCCGTCGCTGTGCCGCTGGTTGTGCTCCTTATCGCCTTTTCTCGGCTCTATCTGGGATTGCACTGGCCCCTGGATGTCCTTGGGGGGATGGCCCTGGGCCTGCTCATCCTGTGGTTCGGCTACGTGATCCTGCGCCTGCTGGCCGGTATGCCGGTGCGGGCCCGTTTTCCGGCGACGCTCGTCCTCGCCTTGTTGCCGCCGGCCTTTTACCTCCTGTTCCCCGCCCACTATGTGGCCGTGAGCATGGGGGCGCTCTGCGGGGCTATCCTGGGGCACATCGTGGAACGTCGCTGCATCCGCTTCCGCGTCCGACTGCCGTTCTGGCAGCAGGCCCTCAAGGTGGTGATCGGGCTGGCCGGGGCGCTCCTGATCCTGGTCGGGGTGAAGATGCTTCTGCCTGCTCCACCGCCGGCCGAAAGTTGGGTCGAGGGGGTCGTCCCCTCGGGAATGGCCGGTTTTGGAGACCTCCTCCTGGCCGAACTGCCCACCTTTGGCCTCTATGCCCTGGTGGGGGTCTGGTGTACCCTGCTGGCACCGGCCGTCTTTTGCTTCTTCTTCGGTCGGGAAGAGGAGAGCGATGCCGCTCCATGAATACCCCGGCGCCTTTCACGTCCACTCCATCCACTCCGATGGAAGCGGAACTATCCCCGAGATCGCCGCGGCCGCCCGGCAGGCCGGGCTGCGGTGGGTGGTCATCTCCGACCATGATACCCTGGCCGGCCTGGAGGCGGGCGAGGCCGGCTGGTACGACGATGTGCTCGTCGTTATCGGCTACGAGATCACCCCGGAGCACAACCACTACTTGGTGCTGGGGCTGGAGGAGGTCCTCCCGGCCGGCCTCCCTCCAGCGGAGTTCATCGCTGCCGTGCGGGCCAGGGGTGGCTGGGGCTTTGTCCTGCACCCCGACGAGCGCCTCGGCGCCTACTTCAAACCGGCCCTCCCCTGGGACGACTGGACCCTACGCGGCTTTGACGGGATCGAAATCTGGAACGCCATCTCCGAATGGACCGAAGGGCTGACCGAGCGCAACCGTCTCCTGCGCTACGCCTTCCCGATGCTGGCCGCTTGTGGCCCCACCCGGCGGACGCTGGCCTGGTGGGATAGCCTTCTGGCCGCCGGAGAACACGTTTCCGCCGTGGGGGGACTGGATGTACACGCTACCCGCTACCGCCTCCTGGGACGCTTTCCCCTAGAAATTTATCCCTATCGCCGGATGTTCGGCACCCTCACGAACTACCTGCTCCTGCGGGAAGAACTCTCCCCGGACGGGCGCGAGGCCGCCCGGCAGGTCGGAAGGGGGCTGGCGCGAGGCTTTTCCTTCCTGGCCGACCGCCGGCTAGGGGAGGCACGGGGCTTTCGTTTTCTGGCCGAGGGGGGGAAAAATGTTGGGGTGCCGGGAGAGAAAATACCCCTCACCGGGGGAATTCACCTGACGGTGCGCTCCCCCCAATGGGGGAAGATCCGGCTTTTCCACAACGGCCGTCTCCTGGCCCATCGTTGGGGAAAAAGTCTGCAGGTCTATATCCATAGCCCAGGTATCTACCGTGCCGAGGTTCGCCGGTTCGGCCGGCCCTGGCTTTACAGCAACCCTATCTGGGTGGAGGAAAGTACGGGAGTCCGGCGATCCCTGACGCCGGACTCCCAGCCACATCTACTTTTTCACGATCAGCCGGGTGTAGATGAACCAGACGATCAGGCCGGCTACTAGGGCGATGGCCGCCGCAGCCAACCCGTACAGGATGGCCGTCCCGACGCCTGATCTCCAGGTGAAGATCAAGGCGAGGGCGAAGAGAACCGCGGCCAGAGTCACAAAGGCGTAGATGAGGAGCCGGCCCGGGGCGCGCTCTTTGCCAGAGGCATACCATTCGAGTCGCTTCTTCTCCATGGCTTTCTCCTTTTTGTGGCTACTCCGGCTTGTCGTTGGAATATAGTATACCACGTCCGGGGGATAAAGTCAAGTCCGTAGGTTTTTGACAAATTTTCCAACAATGGCTACAATTATACTAACCCAGCCCGATCTACGGCCGGAGAGGAGAAGAGATGATCCAGACCCGAGGACTGACCCGTCGCTTTGATGGCCGGCCGGCGGTGGAAGACCTGAATCTGGAGGTCCGTGAAGGCGAGGTCTTTGGCCTCCTGGGGCCCAATGGGGCCGGCAAGACGACCACGGTGCGGATGCTCACCGCCCTCCTGGCTCCTACCTCCGGAAGCGCCATAGTGGCCGGCTTCCGGCTCGGGCAGGAGGATATGGAGATTCGCCGGCGCGTCGGCCTCCTCACCGAGTCCCCCGGTCTCTACGAACGCCTGCCGGTGCGGTACAACCTGGAGGTCTTTGCCCGCCTGTACGAGGTTCCGGAGAGGGAAATTCCCGCCCGCGTGGAGCACTACCTGCGGATGCTGGACCTCTGGGATCGGCGGCATGATCCGGCCGGCACCCTTTCCAAAGGGATGAAGCAGAAATTGGCCATCGCCCGTGCCCTCCTGCACGAGCCGCAGGTGCTCTTCCTGGACGAACCCACCGCTTCTCTCGACCCCGAGGCCTCGCAGATGGTGCGGGACTTTATCCGGGACCTGAGGAAAGAGGGCCGTACCATCGTCCTCTGCACCCACAATCTGGACGAGGCCGACCGGCTCTGCGACCGTATCGCCGTGCTCAAGCAGCGCCTGATCCGTGTGGATACCCCCGAAAATCTGCGCCGGGCCCTCTACGGGCGGGCCATACGGATCCAGTTACGGGAGGTGCGCCCCGAGTATACCCGGACGGTACGGGCGCTACCCTTTGTGCAGGAGGTGGTAGAGCGCGGGCAGGAACTCCAGGTATATCTGGACGATCCCGAGGGGATGAACCCGCTTCTGGTGCGGGCGCTCGTCGAAGCCGGTGCCGAAGTGCAATTTGTCCGCGAGGAGGAGCATACCCTGGAGCAGGTCTACCTGGACCTGGTGCGGGAGGAGGAGGCCGGCCGATGAACTGGAACAAGGTTCGTACCGTGGTCGGGAAGGAGTGGCGCGATGCCTTCCGCAATAAAATGGTCCTTTTCAGCCTGATCTTTATGCCGCTCCTCTTCGCCGTCCTGCCGCTGATCATGCTCTATTTTATGGGCCAGTCGTCCCCGACGGAGGTCTCGGCCGATGACCTTGGTCCCTTCCTTCCCTACCAGGACTACTTCGGCCTCCAGAACCCCCTCCACGTGGTGATGGTCGGGATGGCCAGCATCTACACGATTATCTTCCTCATGTCGCCACTCATCCTGCCGATGATGATCGCCAGCGACAGCATCGTCAGCGAGAAGGTCCAGAAGAGCCTGGAGCCGCTCCTGGCCACGCCGATCCGGGTGAGCGAACTCCTCCTGGGGAAGGCGCTGGCCGCCATCGTCCCGGCCATCCTGGCCACCTGGCTGGCTTATGGCCTGTATGGGACGCTGGCGGTCCTCTTTCTTCCGGGCCCGGTCGTCGAGGTGATCTTCAGCCCGGACTGGCTGGTGGGCATCGGGGTCCTTTCGCCGCTGATGGGACTCTTTTCGGTGAGCATCGGTATCCTCATCTCCTCGCGGGTCAACGATACCCGTGCTGCCCAGCAGATCGGCGGTTTTATCGCCCTGCCCCTGATGCTGGTCTTTATCCCGATGTTCCTGGGGAAACTGGCCCTGACGGCGGAGGTCTTCCTGCTGGGGGCCGCCCTTTTCCTTTTCCTGGATGCCGGAGCGCTCTGGCTGGCCACGGCCGTCTTCCGTCGGGAGACCATCCTCACCCGGTGGAAATAAGGGCCTATCCAAAGTTCCGGCCCGCTCAGACGGCCTGGAAAGGCCGTTCCCCTCTGATTTTCGGGCAGGTTCATAAGCCCGGGCTGGAGAATAAGGAGGGGGTCGGAATCCATCCGACCCCCACGGTTGGGCCGTGCACCCGCCTCCGACCGGTACCTTCCGGCTTACCCGAACCTGCCGGCTCCGGCCAGGCTGCCCTGTGGCACCCGGAGGGGGCTGCTTACCGTTGCTTCCTTCCGGACCTGGCGGGGTTCGCAGTTCTCCGCCGCACAGGACCCGGCCCTCAACGCCACATAGCCCGGGCAGTCCCACAAGGCCCGGCCTCGGTTGGGAATTCAACCCCGCTATAGCGGATTGCGGGTTACAGGGCACCGCTAGCTCCCCGTCTAGCACGGCCCAAAGACATCTTACGATAGTTGGGACGCTTTGTCAAATGCCGAACAGACGTTGGGGAATCGAATTCGGTCTGGCCGGACCCTCTTTCGGAACATCGAAAATCCCCGTCCCCTCTCTTGCCGGTTGCCTGCCGTTCCCGACTTCAGTATAATATGATTATCCGGCTCTAGGAGGTATCTGGATGGCCGTGCCGGCCGAACTGGAGGAGCGTCTGCGGGCCTTGCCGAACCTTCCCGGCGTTTACCTCTTCCGGGATGCCGCCGGGAAGGTGCTCTATGTTGGGAAATCGGTCGATTTGCGGGAACGGGTGCGTTCCTACTTCGGTGCGCCGGCCGGCCTGCCCCCAAAAACCCGGGAGATGGTCGCCCGCATCGCCGACTTTGAAATCCTCCTGACCGACGGCGAACTGGAAGCCCTCATCCTGGAAAATAACCTCATCAAGGAACACCACCCCCGCTACAACATCCGCCTGCGCGACGACAAGGGTTACCCCTTCATCAAGGTGACGATTAACGAGGAGTGGCCCCGTGTCCTGAAGACCCGCCGCCTGGAAAACGATGGGGCCCGCTACTTTGGCCCCTTTTCCAGTGCCGGCTCGGTGGATCGGACCCTGCGCCTCCTGAAGAAACTCTTTCCCTACCGGGGCTGCGATGAAAAGATAGACGGCCGGCGCAAACGGCCCTGCCTGGATTACCACATCGGTCGTTGCCTGGCCCCCTGTGTGGGCTATGCCGACCCCCAGGCCTACGCCCGGGCTATCCGTCAGGTCCTCCTTTTCCTGGAAGGGCGGGGAGAGCAGATTCTCCGCATGGTGCGCCGGGAGATGGAAGAGGCTGCCGAACGCCTCCAGTTCGAGCGTGCCGCGGCCCTGCGGGACCAGTTGCAGGACCTGGAGCGGGTCCTGGAACGCCAGAAGGTCGTCTCCCCCAGGATGGAGGACGAGGATGTCATCGCTTTCGCCGGCGATGAGGGCGAGGGCTGTGTCCAGGTCTTTTTCATCCGCCGCGGCCGGCTCATCGGCAACGAGCCCTTCTTCCTTCAGGGCACCGAGGAGGAAGACCCGGTCCGGGTGATGACCGCCTTTGTTACCCAATTTTACGGTCGCGCTCCCCAGGTTCCCCCGGTTCTTCTCCTCCAGCACCCGGTTGCCGAGCCGGAGGTAATCGCCGAGTGGTTGCGGCAGAAACGCGGGGGGCCGGTGCGCCTACTTGTTCCCCGGCGCGGGGAAAAGCGCCGGCTGGTGGAGATGGTGGCCCGCAACGCCGCCGAGACCCTGGAGCAGATGCGCCTGAAATGGCTCAGCGAACGGCAACGTCAGGCCGGGGCGCTGGCCGAACTGCGGGAGGTACTGGGGCTTCCGTCCCTCCCCCGACGCATCGAGGGCTATGACATCTCTACCCTTCAGGGGCAGGCAGCGGTGGGCAGCATGGTCGTCTTCGTGGACGGCGCGCCCCGGCGAAGCGATTATCGCCGCTTTCGCATTCGCACCATCGAAGGGCAGGACGACCCGGCCATGCTCGGCGAGGTGTTGCGCCGGCGCTTCCGCCGGGCCGGCACGCCGGGGAAGGAGGGGGAAGGCTGGGGAGAACTCCCCGACCTGGTGCTGGTGGATGGAGGTCCGGGGCAGGTAGGGGCGGCCCAGGAGGTCCTGGACGAGGCTGGGCTGGAAATCCCGCTCATCGGATTGGCCAAGAAGGAAGAGGCCCTCTACCGGCCTGGCCGGCCGGAGCCGCTTCTTCTCCCCCGAAACTCGGTGGCCCTTTACCTCCTCCAGCGCCTGCGCGACGAAGCCCACCGCTTCGCCATCACCTACCACCGCCGTGAGCGCCGGAAGGGCCTTCGCTCTTCCCTGGAGGACATCCCCGGCATCGGTCCCAGGCGGCGGGCAGCCCTTCTGAAGGCTTTCGGCAGCCTCGCTGCCCTCCGCGCCGCCTCGGAGGAGGAGGTGGCCGCGGTTCCCGGCATCGGCCGAGCCCTGGCGCGAACCCTCAAGGAACGGCTTGGTTGAAGTCTGCCGCTGTCCGTGGTAAAATATTTTTGGAACGACGTTTCACTTTGCCCGTTTATCGGGAAAGGGAGCAGCGAAGTCGGGCCGGCCGGCCCGGGGGAGGCGGCGATGGTTGTCAGAGAACGTTGGCGTTGGCTTTATATGGGGTTGTTCGTCGCCATCGCTCTGCTGATGGTCGTTCTCCTGTGGCCCACAGTGCGTTATCCGGACCTCGGGACCTTTTTCTTCTTCCTCCTTCTGGCCCTCGCGGCCGAGTTTCTGACGGTGGAATTGCCGAACGGGGCCTGGATCGTCTACGGTATGGTTGTGGCCGTGCCGGCCGCAGCCCTCTTCACCCCGATGGCCGGCGCCCTCCTCGGTGCCCTGGCAGCCCTCATCCAGCGCCTGGTCCGGATCGCCCGGCGGGAGTATCCTTTCTCCCCCCTGGTACTCCCCTTCAGCCTGGCCCAGCGAATCATCGGCTACGCCCTGGCCGGAGAGGTTTACCATGCCCTTCTCCCCACGCCCACTTCTCCCCTAACCCCCTGGCCGACCCTGGGCATCTACCTCTTTGCCCTTCTGGTCTTCAAGGCCGTCAACGCCATCCTGGTGGACCAGGTCTATAACCGCCTGAGCGGATATTACAGCCGGGAGCGTTTCATCACCACCCTGACCACGGAAACGGCCATCCACCTTCTGGTTGCCCCTCTAGGCCTCCTGATGATCCTGACCTACCCCACCTACGGCCTGGTTGGGGTGGGTCTTTCTTTCGTCCCCGTCCTGATCGCCAGTTACGCCATTCACCGCTACGTACAGAGCCAGCGCCTGAACCGTCTCCTGGAGCAACGGGCCGAACAACTGGCCCAGATTCTGCGCGTCAGCGAGACGCTGCGCACCGACCTGGACCTGGACCTCCTCCTTTCCCGCATTGCCCAGGCCGTGCGGGAAAGCCTGGGCTTCAACGCCGTCCTCCTGAGCCTGTATGACGAGGCCGAGGGAGTTTTTATCCGGCGGGCCTCGGCCGGCCTCCCATCCGAAGTCTTCGCTCGCCTCCGGGAACAACCCGTCCCCCAGGAGGAAATCTTGCGCTACTTTGACGACCGCTTCCGCACCGGCCGTTGCTACCTGGTGCGTCACGATAGCGGCCTTCCCCTGCCACCCCACGGCTATCGCCCCCTCCTCCGTCCTCGTCGCGCCGGCCCCGATGCCTGGCACCCCGACGACATCCTCCTGGTGCCGCTCTTCAGCCGGCGCGGCGAACTGATCGGCGTGATTTCGGTGGACGACCCGGCCGATGGCCTCCGGCCACAGCCCGAGTCGCTCTATACCCTGGAAATCTTTGCCCACCAGGCTGCCCAGGCCATCGAGAATGTGCAACTCTACAGCGAACTGCGCCAGCGCCTCCTCTCTCTGGAAGAGGCCCACCGGCGTATTCAGCAGGCCCAGGAGGAACTGGCCCGCTACAGCCGTTCCCTGGAGGAAATGGTCGCCCAGCGCACCCAGGAACTCCAGGAACGCTCCGAGCAACTGGAGGTGGCGCTCCGGCGGGCCACCGAGGCCGACCGCCTGAAGAGCGAGTTCCTGGCCAATATGAGCCACGAACTCCGCACCCCGTTGAACTCGATCATCGGCTTTTCCCGCGTCATCCTGAACGGGATTGACGGCCCCCTTACCGAACTTCAGCGCACCGACCTCACCGCCATCCACAATAGCGGCGTGCACCTCTTGCAACTCATCAACGACATCCTCGACCTTTCCAAGATCGAGGCCGGCCATATGGAACTGCAAAAAGAACCGGTGGACCTCGCCCCGGTGGTGCGCGGCGTGCTCGATACCTGCCGGCCGCTTGTGGAAGGCAAACCGTTGAACCTCGTGGAGCAGATTCCCCCCGACCTGCCGCCAGCCTATGCCGACCCGATCCGCGTGCGCCAGATCATCCTGAACCTGGTCAGCAACGCCATCAAGTACACCGACCGGGGAGCGATTACAGTGAATGCCAGGCAGCAGGATGGCGAAATCGTCATCAGCGTCCGCGATACCGGCATCGGCATCGCTCCCCAGGACCTGCCCAGGGTCTTTGAGCCGTTCCGACAGGTGGGCAGGGCCCTCGAACGGCGCGCCGCCGGAACCGGCCTGGGACTGACGATCAGCCGGCGCTTTGTCGAGATGCACGGTGGGCGCATCTGGGTGGAAAGCGAACCGGGCCAGGGTTCGACCTTTTCCTTTACCCTGCCGGCGATGGGTGCTCCCCGCCTCGTTCCCGCCGAGGTCCCGCAGGAGCAACCGGTGGCTCCATCCGGCCGTACCGTCCTGGTGGTGGACGACGACCCCGATGTGATCTCCCTCTTCCGCCGCTACCTGGAAGACCAGGGCTACCAGGTGATCGGCGCGACCGACGCAGTCGAGGCACTCCGCCTGGCCTGGGAGGAACATCCTTACGCCATCACCCTGGACATCATCCTTCCCGGCGAGGACGGCTGGACCGTCCTGCGGGCGCTCAAGGAGGACAGCACCACCCGGGACATTCCGGTGATTATCTGCTCCGTTGTCCAGGACGAGGATACCGGCTTTAGCCTGGGGGCCGCCGATTACCTGACCAAGCCGGTCAGCCGGGAAGCGCTCCTTTCGGCCCTGGAACGCCTGCGCCGGCCGGTACGCCGTATTGTGCTCATTGACGACGATGCCGAGACGCTGGAATGGATGTCCCGCCTCCTGGAGCAGGAGGGGGGTTACCAGGTTTTGGCCGCCTCCACCGGCCAGGGCGGTCTCCGGGCCATCCAGGAAAGCCCGCCCGACCTGATCGTCCTGGACCTTCTGATGCCCGAAATGGACGGCTTCGAGGTCCTGGCCCGAATCAAAGGGGAGGAGCGCACCCGTTTCATCCCGATCATCGTCGTTACGGCCAAGGAGTTGACCCCGGAAGACGAGGCCCGTCTGAACGGGCAGATGGCCCTCCTCCTGCGCAAAGGCCTCTTCCGCACCGAGGACCTCCTGGCCGATGTGGCCCGGGTGCTGCGGGAAGCGCAGCGGTAAGGATGGCGGACGAACCGGATTCGGAATGTCCGAGGTAACATCATGGCCGAGTCGGAAATCGAGGGCATCTGGAATACGGTGCAGGAATTCATCTATGCGCTGCAACGCCGTGACCCCACGGTACAGCGCTGGCTGTACCCCGAAGGCGAGGCGCGTATCCTCCTGGACCTGTACGGAGAGGAAGCCCTCTTGACGCTCCTCAAAGATTACCTGGAGCGGGACCGGTTCATCCTGCTCCGTAGCGGCCCTGTGCCGGAAGGGAAGGGGCTTCGCCTGCTGGAGATCGGCTGGGTAGAAGGGGAGGAGGGCCGGCCGAAGGGGGAGGAACGGGTTACCCTGCTCCTGCGTCGGGTTCGTCGCCGCTGGCAGGTGGAAGACATCTGGCCCTCGCCTCTGGACGCGCTTCTTACGGTGAGTCGGGCGCGGGAACTTAGCCAGGAGGAACGGGCCGATCCGGCCGTCCTTTTCCTGGCCGGCGCCTCGACGGTTTCGCTGGAAGGCTGCGGCGAACTGGATGATGTGGAGACGCTCTTTGTGCTGGGGATGGAGCGGGAGGGTTTCAGCCCCCGTGAAATCGTCCGGGCGGTGCGGCTGTGGCGCGATTTCGTTCGCTCTGGCCGGCCTCCTTATCGTAAACCGGCCCTTTACGCCGCTGCCGTGCACTATGCCCTCAGCCTCCTGGGGCACTATGGCGATACCCGCCAGAGCATCGCCGCCTACTACGGGGTCAGCGCCCGTAGCCTGGGGGCGCGCTTTGTCGAGATGGAAAAGCGCCTGGGGTTGGTCCATTTCGATCCGCGCTACTCGGCCTTTTCTGCTCCGGAAACGTGGAGGGAACGCTGGCAGGCCGCCGGCCGGCCCTGGCCGATTCCCCTGAGTAAGCCTCTGGACATGGGGGACTGATGTTCCTCCGCCTGGCCTGTGGCTTCCTCCTCAGCCTCGGCATCGCCATCTCGGCCGGCCTCCTGGGCAGCCTCTCCCCGGACGGTGTGTTCGGGGCCATCGTGGTAGGTACCCTGACGTTGGGCTTTGGGGGATGGTCCTGGGGAGTGGCGCTGGTGGCCTTTTTCGTTTCCTCCAGTCTCCTCACCCGCTATCGTGAGGAGCGTAAGCGTTCCCTGGCCGACCTTCAGGCCAAAGGGGGGAGGCGCGACCTGGGGCAGGTCCTGGCCAACGGTGGGCTGGGGGCGTTGCTGGCCGTGCTTTCGGCCTTTTCCCCTCATCCCTTCTGGCCGGCCGCCTTCGTCGGCGCGCTGGCCGCGGCCACGGCCGACACATGGGCCACCGAAATCGGTGCGCTCAGTCCCCGCCTTCCTCGCCTCCTCACGACCGGCCGACCGGTCGCCATCGGAACCTCGGGCGGCGTTACCTTATGGGGGATAGGAGCGGCGGCCGGAGGGTCATTCTTCCTGGGGGCGACCTTTTTTCTGGCCGAATGGGGCCTGGGGAAGGCTCCCTCCTGGGCGTTGATCCCCCTGGCCCTGCTCGGAGGGCTGGCCGGCAGCACCGCCGACAGCCTCCTGGGGGCCACCCTACAGGGCCTTTACCGCTGTCCTTCCTGTGGAAAGGAGACGGAACGGCGGGAGCACTGCGGCCGGCCGACCACGCCGGTGCGCGACCTTCCCCTCCTTAGCAACGATGGGGTGAACCTGCTTTCCACCCTGGTTGGAGCGCTCCTCTCCGGGGGGGTAGGTCTGCTCATCTTGCCCGGACCCGGCCGGTGAAGGTGGTCTCTGCGCCATCCGGCCCTCCCGTCGGGGGACGGGGCATCCCCGTTTCCGGCCGGCGGGCCGGGCCCTGGGGGTACAAGGCTGCCCCGAAGCGCCGGCCGGCCCTTTGGGGGCGCGGCCCCGCGCATCCTCCCTGGGGGCGGCCCCGGTTCCGGCCGGCGAGCCGGGCATTGCGGGCCCGTCGGCGCAGGCCGACGGTGGGCGCAAGGGCGCCCGGGAAGGCCGATTTCCATCGGCGCCATCCCCGGCCGGCCTCGGGTGGGCACTCGTCCTCATCGCGCATCCTCCCTGGGGGCGTCCCCGGTTCCGGCCGGCGGGCCGAACCCTGGGGGTACAAGGCGTCCTCCGGGGCGCCGGCCGGGACATCTCAGCCCCATTTGCCCCCTATCTTTTCCCCGTGTATAATGGAATTTGGAGGTGGCCATGATCGAGGTGGAAGTTCGCCTCTATGCCAGCCTGCGACGTTACCGCACGGACAACCCCGGGAAGGTGCTCCTGCCGGCCGGCAGCACCGTCCTGGACCTTCTGGACGGCCTGGGGATCCCTCCGGCCGAGGTGCAAACTGTCTTCGTCAACCGGCGGGCCTTGTCCCGCGAGGCCGTCCTGCAAGACGGGGATCGGGTGGACCTCTTCCCGGCCGTGGCCGGCGGGTAATCCCGATGGAAGTTCTATGGTAGAAATCTTTCCGATGAGCGAAGCCGGGGAGCAGGTCGGCAATGGGTCGGGTTCTGACCACCCTTCAGCGCCGTCAGGAAATCCAGAGCGCCCTTGAAGGGCTGGCACAGGCGCGCACGGAGAAAGAGAGTCTTCTCTTCCTGAGCGCCCTGGAGAAACACGGGACGGCCGTGCTGCCCATCGCCCTGCGCTATCTTGATACGCCGGACCCCTGGATGGTGCGCGCCCTGGGGCGCACCCTGGCCCAGATTCCGGAGCGCGGGCAGGTGGTCGAAGCACTGCGCCGGGCCATCTTGTCCCCGGAAAGCTCGGCCCGCCGACGCATCGTGGCCCTGGTCCTTCTGGACCAGTTCCTGGGAGAGCCGGCGGACGAGGCCCTCTTCAGTGCCCTGGGCAACCCCACCGAGGTGGCCGTCCAGGCCCTCCTGGAGGACACCCCGGAGGAAGCCCATCTGGTCCGGATGGACTACCTCTCGATCATCCACGCCCAGCCTCCTTCCGAGATCCTCTACGCCATCCGCCGCTTTCGGGAGGCGGCCAGCCCGCCGGCCGTCGAGGCCCTGCGCTTCTTGGCCCTGGACGAACGGGAGGGCATCGCCCGGCCGGCCTTGGAGGCGCTGGGAGCGATTCGTCGGCCGGAAGCCCTGGAGGCCTTGCAGATCATCCGGCCCAACGTTCCCCCCGCCCGTCAGGCCCTGGTCGAACGGATGCAGCGCAAACTCCTCCTGGCCGGCCTTCTCGACCGACCCCTCCCACCCCCGCCTTCGGACGGGCGCGTCCTGGTCAGTCCCCCGGATGGAGGGGGGAACCGCCTTCTCCTCGTCCTGAGCGGGGTTGGGGCAGGT
>DAOUAK010000132.1:0-26684 GCA_034433695.1 Chloroflexia bacterium | reverse complement strand
CCGGCGTCTGTGGGGGGCTGGGGCAATATTTCCGGGTGGACCCGATCTGGGTGCGCCTGGGCTGGGTGCTTCTGACGCTGGCCTCGTTCTGGGTGGGGGTGGTGGCTTATCTGGCGGCGGCGCTTCTGATTCCGGAGGAAAAATAGCCGGGTGCCGGGTGAGGAAGGGCGGCCCGACACCCGGGGAAGAGGTCAGGAGAGCGCTTCCAGGAGGCGGCGCTTCAGGGCGATGAAGGAGGGGCTGGTCACCACGGGACGGTGGCGAGGACGGGAGAGGGCGATGGGCAGTTCCAGGCAGACGCGGGCCGGCCGGGCGGTCAGGACGTAAACGCGGTCGGAGAGGAAGACGGCCTCATCGACATCGTGGGTGATAAAGAGGATGGTCTTCCGGAAGCGGGCCCATACCTCCAGGAGCCATTCCTGCATGGCGGCACGGGTCAAGGCATCGAGGGCGCCGAAAGGCTCGTCCAGGAGCAGGACGTCGCGGTGGCCGAGGAAGGTGCGCAGGAGAGCGGCCCGCTGGGCCATGCCGCCGGAGAGAGTAGCCGGGTAGTGGTCTTCGAAGCCTTCCAGCCCGAAGAGGGGAAGGAGACGACGGGCCTCTTCGCGGGCCTCCCGGCGGTTGCGGCCGGCGACCTCGGCGGCCAGGATGACGTTTTCCAGGACGGTACGCCAGGGAAGCAGGAGGTCGCGCTGGGGCATGTAGCCGAAGAGGCCGAGCCGGCCGGTCACGTCGTTTCCGTCCAGGAGGACGCGCCCGGCATCGGCCGGCTCCAGCCCGCAGATGATGTTGAAGAGGGTGCTCTTTCCGCAGCCGCTGGGGCCGATGATGGAGACGAATTCCCCCTCCAGGACCCGCAGGTCAATGCCCTCCAGGGTGGGAAGATGCCCCCACTTTTCCCAGAAGGCTTTCCGGATGCCCTGAAGTTCGAGTTTGGCCGGATGGTTCTCCACCTGTGTCTCCGCCGGCTTTGCCTATTCCGGCCGGCTCCAACTAGCGGGCCGGCAGGAAGGCGTTGGTAAAGGCCTTTTCCGGTTCGATGGCCTTGGGCAGAAGGCCGCGTTCCCAGAGCCACTGGGCAAAGCCCTGCCAGATCTCGGGGCGCTGCCAGCCCCACTGGGGGGCATCGGCCTGGTAGCGTGGGCTAAGCCAGAGTTGGCTGCGCCGTAGCATCTCCGGATCGTTCTCCGGGGCGTACTTGTAGAGAATCTGGGCCGCTTCCTCGGGATGGGCGATGGCATACTCATAGCCCCGGGCGGTGGCGGCCAGGAAGCGCCGGACGATCTCGGGCCGCTCGGCAATCGTCTTTTCCCCGGCGATGATCACCGGCGTGTAGTAATCGGGCACGCAACTCCCGTAGAGGGGGATGGTGTTCAGTTCGATGCCCTTCATCTCGGCCTGGATGCCATCCCAGGCCAGGAAGATCCAGATGAAATCCACCTGGCGGTTGACCAGGGCGGGAAAGGCATCGAAGCCGACATCCACAAATTCGACCTGGCTAAAGTCGGCCCCGTCGCAACGCATCAACCCTTCGATGACCGGGGGTTCCAGCGGCAGGCCGTAGGAGCCGTACTTTTTGCCCTCGAAGTCTTTGGGCCGGGTGATGCCCGAGTCTTTCAGGGCGGCGAAAGCGGAGGTGTTGTGCTGGATGATGGCGGCCAGGGATACCACCGGGATGTCGTTGGCGCGGGAGACGGTGACCTCTTCCTGGAAACTCACCCCGAATTCGGTCTGGCCGGCGGCGACCTGCCGAAGGGCAGCCGCCGGGTCGGCCGGGATCACGATCTCCACCTCCAGACCTTCTTCCCTGTAGTACCCCTTGTCCAGGGCGACATAGAAGCCGGTGTGGTTGGTGTTGGGCACCCAGTCCAGGGAGAGCGTCACGTGGGTCGGTTGGGGAGCACCACAGCCGAGGAACAGAAGGATCAGGAGCAGCGGAACGAGGCGAAGGGACTTCATGACAACCTCCTTTTACTCTTGTCTCCGGACAAAGTACCAGGGCAGAGCCAGGCGTTCCAGGCCGGCGATCAGGAGAAAGAGGGCGATGCTCAGAAGCGAGGTGATGACGATGCCGGCGAACTCCCGGCCAAACTCCATAGCGTTGTGGGCCCGCTTCATGAAAAAAGCCAGCCCGACGTTTCCTCCGACCCATTCGCCGATGACGGCGCCGATTACGCTGTAGGTGATGGCCACTTTCAAGCCGGAGAAGAAGGAGGGGAGGGCATTGGGGAAGCGCACCTTGGCAAAGATCTGCCAGCGGTTGGCCCCCATCGAGCGGAGGAGGGCAATCCAGTTGGGGTCGGCGCTGCGCAATCCGTCGGCCGTGCTGATGACGATAGGGAAGAAGCAGACCAGGGCGACGACGAAGAGTTTGGGCTCGATACCGTAGCCCAGGGCCAGGGCCAGGATAGGGGCAATGGCGATGATGGGAATGGTCTGGGAGGCGACCAGGAGCGGGTAGAGCGTTCGGCTCAAGAGAGGGGAAAAGTCCACAATCAGGGCCAGGGCCAGCCCCGTAGCCACGGCCAGGAGGAAGCCCAGGACGGCCTCCTGGAAGGTCTGCCAGGTGTGAAGGGCCAGGCCCATTTTCGTCCAGGCTTCTATCCCGTCCACCACGATCTTGTAGGGAGAGGGCAAGAGCCACTCCTGGACCAGTCCCGAAGAGATCGCGGCCTGCCAGAGGAGCAGGAGGAGCGCGATCAGGCCCAAAGGTGGGGCCGTCCGAGCGAGGAAATGGAGCAGTCGCCGGCGGAAAGGTTCAGGAGGGAGGCTCATCTTTCCTCCTCTCCGGTCCGGCGCAGGTGGACGATGAGCAAAAGGCCCTCCCGGAGGGCGATGCGGGCCTGGGGGGAGGTCAGTTCGTTGCTCACCCCCCGAGCCGGCCCCAGTTGGAGCGTTTCCCCGCTCAATGTCCAGCGCAGGCCGGCAGCCTCGATGCCCCGGGCCTGCTCGGAGAGAGGGAGGAGGGAGAGGGTATCTCCCACCCGGCCGGCCAGGGTGATTTCCTCGCCTCCTCGCAGGACCAGGGCCTGGTAATTTTCCCCCAGCAGGCGCACACGACATCCGGCCAGGGACGGGTGGGCCAGGAGGAGGAGGTTGGCCAGCATTTGGTCCGGCCGGCCGCCCTGGGCTCCCAGCAGGAGGATTTCCCGGGCTCCGGCACGAACGGCGTAGAGCAGGGCCAATTCCAGGTCGGTCTCGTCCTTGGCGGCGGGGTATTGCGCCCGGGGCACCTTCTGCTCCTCCAGCCAGCGGGCGGTCTCGGCATCCAGGGAATCGCCGTCGCCCACCACCACATCGGGCCGGATTCCCAGAGAGCGGGCGTGGCGGGCTCCGCCGTCGGCAGCGACGATCAGGCCGGCCTGGCCGATTTCTTCCTGCCAGAGGGTCATATCCTCCAGCATACCGTTGGTGATGACCAGGGCCTTCATCGGGTTCGTCCTCCAAGGGCCTGACGAAAAAACCGCCACCCAGCGGTATGGGTGGCGGTTGAAAGAACTCGCGTTCCCTCCGCTGGCATTACCCAGATCAGGTTCCGGGGTCGCAGGCCCGATTGCCTGCCTCTCAGCCGGTCTTACCCGGCTCCCCCAGCGAGTCTGCTATGCGATTGTCCGACGTTCCGTCTTTCGAGGCCGTCTACTCCGATACGACCTGAAACCGCCCCAAGTCCCGGTCTCGCGGATATACCGGGGCTTGCCTGAAGAGAAGCGGGCCGTCAACCCGAGCCGGCCCGAGGCCGCTCCTAGATCGTCAGGCAGGTCAGGGTGTGGTTGACCCCATCGAGGCCGTGAATCTGGTTCATCACCAGTTTGCCCACCTCGTTCGGGTCCCGCGTTTCCACGACGATGATGACATCGTAGGGCCCAGTTACGGCATCGGCGGCGACGACTCCGGGCATCTTGCGCAGCGCTTCCACGACGCTTTGCGTTTTCCCGATTGCGGTCTCGATGAGCACATACGCCTTGGTTGCCATCTTTCCCTCCTTCTAGAGCGCGGTCAACCTCTTTCAGCCGACCCGAAGCCGGCCCTGCAGTACGGTAACGGCAGGACCGCCGATATATACCTGCCGGGCGCGCCCGGCCTCATCCAGCGAAACTTCCACCTGTACCCGCCCACGGCGCTTCAGGGCATCTCCTTGCTCGCCGACCCAGGAAGCGCGTTGTCCGGGCTTTCCGGAAAGCAGGCCCTGTTCCAGGAGGTAGAGGGCCATCGGCCCCTGGACGGCGCCGGTCACCGGGTCTTCCTGGATCCCCGTCGCCGGGGAAAAGAAACGCAGATGCCAGTGAGAAGTTGGCTCCAGCGTTTCGGTGGTGAAGCAGGCGAAACCGGTGAGTTCGTACTCCAGCCCTAGCCGGCTGAGGCGACGAAAGTCCGGGTACAGGTTCAGCAGAGTTTCCAGCCGGCGGAAGGGGACGAAGAGATGGGTATCGTCCTTGAGGAGAGGGAGGTCGGGATGGAGTTGTTCCGGCGAGGTTAGCAGAGCCTCGGCCAGTTCCCCCGGTGGGATAGGGCACGGTTCCAGGTGGGCGGCCGGTGTCTGGACCATCGGAAGGCAGGAGGTATCGCCGGAGGGGCAGAGACGAACCCGAAGCAGGCCGCGTCGGGTGGAGAAGGTCAGTTCCGCCGGCGGGCGATAGCGGCCGGTTTCGGCCAGGACGTGGGCGGTGGCCAGGGTGGCATGGCCGCAGAACGGAACCTCGCAGGTGGGGGTAAACCAGCGCAGGGTAAGGTCGGCCGTTTCCTCGGCGGCCGGCAGGACAAAGGCGGTTTCGGAGGCGCCGACCTCGCGGGCGAGCAGGCGCATCGCCTCCGGGTCCAGGCCCTCGGCCTCCAGCACAACGCCGGCCGGATTTCCCTGGAACGGCTCGCTGGCGAAGGCATCCACCAGCCAGAAGTTGACCCATTGTTCGGCAGCCATAACCCTGTCCTCGGCCCGATTTCCATTTGTGTCCTTATTATAACCCGATTGGGCAAAATATTCAAGTCCGGTTGTCAAGGGCATTTTCCTGCGATATAATGCAGGTGTCGGTCTGAAAGGGAACAAGAGGAGGCAGCCATGTCCGAGGAAGAAATCCCCCTCTGTCCGGAGTGCGGACAGGAACTCTGGTACGACGAGGAAGAAGGCGTCTGGGTCTGCGACAACTGCGGTATAGAACTGTACGAGGAAGAAGAGGAAGAATGGGAGGAGGAGGAAGAAGAAGAATAGGGGCGGAGCGCCGGTTTCCGGCCTGAGCCTTTCCGTCGGAAAAGATCCCCCCACGTCTTTGGCGTTTGGGGGAGGGTTTCTTATACCCCTAATATTGACATAAAATAATAGGAGGCCGGTGATGGAGCGCCTGGTTGAGTGTGTGCCCAACTTTAGCGAGGGACGGCGTCGGGAAGTGGTGGAGCGCATCTGTGCCCGCATCCGCTCCATTCCGGGCGTGCGCCTGCTGGACGTGGAGATGGATGCCGGCCATAACCGGGCGGTGGTGACCTTTGTGGGGCCGCCGGAGGCGGTGGAGGAAGCCGCTTTCCGGGCGGCTCAGGAGGCGGCCGCCCGGATCGACATGCGTCAGCACAAGGGGGCCCACCCGCGCATCGGCGCCACCGACGTCATCCCCTTTGTACCGGTGCGCGGGGTAACGATGGAGGAGTGTGTGGAACTGGCCCGCCGGGTCGGAGAGCGCCTCGGGAGAGAACTGGGCATCCCCGTTTACCTGTACGAGGAGGCGGCAACCCAGCCCGAACGGCGTAACCTGGCCGACATCCGCCGGGGCGAGTATGAGGGACTTGCCCAGGAGATCGCCACGAACCCGGAACGTGCCCCGGACTTTGGGCCGGCCGAAATGGGGCCGGCCGGGGCCACCGCCGTCGGCGCCCGCCCCTTTCTTGTCGCCTATAACGTCTACCTGGGCACCTCCGACCTGGACATCGCCCGCCGAATCGCCCGGGCGGTGCGCCATTCCAGCGGTGGGTTGCGTTATGTGAAGGCAATGGGGGTAGACGTGGGACAGCCGGGACGGGTGCAGGTCTCCATGAACCTGACCGATTACCGTCAAACCCCCATCCACCGCGTCATGGCGCTGATCCGCGCCGAAGCGGCCTACTACGGCGTACCGGTGCTGGAAAGCGAAATCGTCGGCCTGGTGCCGGCCGAGGCCCTCCTGGAAGTCGCCCGCCATGAACTGCAATTGCACCGCTTTTCTCCCCGGCAGGTCCTGGAAAATCGTCTCCTGGAGGAAGACGAGGGGACCGGGCTGGGCCGGGACCTACCCCGCGCCTTTCTTTCGCGCCTGGCGGCGGGCACTCCCACCCCCGGCGGGGGAAGTGCCTCCGCCCTGGCCGGGGCAATGGCCGCGGCCCTCGCCCGTATGGTGGCCAACCTGACCCTGGCCCGCAGCCAGTATGCCCACGTCCATGCCGAAGTTCGGGAGATCGAGGCCGCCATCGCCCGCCTGCAGGAAGAGTTCCTCGGACTGGTCGTGCGCGACGCCGAGGCCTTTGAAGGCATCCTGGCTGCCCGACGTCTCCCCCGAGAGACGGACGAGGAAAAGGCCTCCCGCCATCGGGCTCTCCAGGAGGCCGTTCGGGAGGCCGCCCGCGTCCCCCTGGCGACGGCCGAGCGGGCCGTCAAGGTGCTGGAGTTCCTCCTGCATATCGTCGCCGTCGGTCCCGAAAGCGCCCTCACCGACGCCCTGGTTGCCACCTCCCTGGCCCAGGCCGCCGTCCAGGGTGCCGCCGCCAACGTGCAGGTCAACGTCGCCTCCCTGGAGGATGCGGGCCTGGCCGGCCAGTTCCAGGCCCAGATCGCCGCCTTCACCGACCAGGCCGAACAACGGTCCGCCGAGATTCGCCAGATCATCGGGGCACGCCAGGGCACCGCTCGTCTGGTTTAGTAGAGCATATCCAGCAGAGGGGATTTTAGGCCATAGCAATAGGTAGCCGCCGGTTGTCCAACAGGCAGGTCAAGCGCCTTTATCATATCCCGCAGGGCGACCACAATGGTGTTGGAATATTGGAAATACCACACATCCCGATAAAGTCAAGAAAAAAGAAACATAGCCCAGAGCATAAGAGACAACCGGAACATCTTCTCTCCTCCTATCTTGCAAAAACTCGCATCCCCGATACTAAAAAGTTTACCATACGCACCCGAGGCCGTCCAACAGATTTGACAGACCCGGCCTGAGCGGCTATAATTTACTGAGAAAATTTATCAATAAGGAGTCACCGATGTCTGACTGGGAAACTCGCCTTACGGCATCCGGCTACCGAATCACCGCTGCCCGTCGGGCCATCCTGCAGGTGCTGAGCGAAAGCGCCGTGCCGCTTTCTCCGCAGGAGATCTGCCGGCTGGGGCAGGCTCGGCATGCCCCATTGGGTCTGGCCACCGTCTACCGCACCCTGGGCCTGCTGGAGAAAGAGGCGCTGGTGCACCGGGTGTACCAGGAGGACGGTTCCTGCAGTTACCTCCCGGCCTCGCCGGGACACCGCCACGCCATCCTCTGCCGCTGCTGCGGCCGGGCGGCCGAGTTTCCCGGAAGCGAGGATTGGGAAAGCCTGGCGGCGCTGGTCCGGCAGGCCACCGGATACCGGGTGGAGGACCACCTGCTTCAACTTGTGGGCCTCTGCCCGGACTGCCAGCGGGAAAGGTCAGGATGAAGTTCACCGGTAGAGTCGTCCTGCTTCTATTGTCCGGCCTGCTCCTTGCCTGCAACGGGCCGGCCGGAGGAACGCCTTCGTCCCCGTTGCGGGTGGTGGCTGTGGAAACGTTCCTGGCCGATATTGCCCAGAACGTGGCCGGCGAACGGTTGCAGGTGCAGTCCCTTCTGCCACCCGGGGTGGAGCCGCACGAGTATGAGCCTTCCCCCCGCGACATCGCCCGCGTGGCCGAATGCGACCTCCTGATCGTCAACGGGGCCGGGCTGGAGGGCTTCCTGGAACGCCTGCTGGAGAGCGCCGGCGGCCGTGCCCGTATTCTTGTGGCCTCGGGTGTCCTTGCCGAATCCGGGGTGGACCCGCATTTCTGGCTCGACCCGAACCATGTCATCCGCTATGTGGAAAACATCCGCGACGGCCTTTCCCAGGCCGATCCGGAGGGCCGCGCCCTCTATGCCCGTAACGCCGAAGCCTATATCGCCCGGTTGCAGGAACTGGACCGGTGGATCGCCGGCCAGGTGCAGGGGATCCCGCCCGAGCGGCGCCTCCTGGTCACCGACCACCAGGTCCTGAGCTACTTTGCCGACCGCTACGGCCTGCGTATCGTGGGTACCCTGGTGCCGGGCGCAAGCCCGGAAGCCGCGCCCTCGGCCCGGCAGATGGCGCAACTGGTGGAGGACATTCGGGCCAGCAGGGCCCCGGCGATCTTTCTGGAAACGGGCGAAAACTCCCAACTGGCCCGGCAACTCGCCGCCGAGGCCGGCATCCGGGTGGTGGGCGGCCTGTATACCCATTCGCTCAGCGGGCCGGACGGGCCGGCGCCGACCTACATCGAGATGATGCGCCATAACACCCGGTTGATCGTGGAGGCGCTGAAATGAGCGGAGCGGAATGGCTGGAGATGGAAGACGTTACCGTAGCCTACAACGGTCGGGTGGCCGTCTGCGACATTACCCTGCGGGTGCCCCATGGGGCCCAGGTGGCGGTGGTCGGGCCGAACGGGGCCGGGAAATCCACCCTCTTCAAGGCCCTGGTGGGCCTGCTTCCCTTACAGAGCGGGCGGGTGCTCATCCACGGCCGGCCGCTGGGTGCCCACCAGGACTGTGTGGCCTACGTTCCTCAGCGGGAGGAGGTGGACTGGCACTTCCCGGTCACGGTGGCGGACGTGGTCCTGATGGGGCGCTACGGCCGAATCGGCTGGCTGAAACCTCCCCGCCGGGAAGACCGCGCCGCCGTCTCGCAGGCCCTGCGTCTCCTGGGGCTGGAGGAAGTGGCCGGCCGGCAGATTTCCGAACTTTCGGGCGGACAGCAGCAGCGCGTCTTCCTGGCCCGTGCCCTGGCTCAGGAACCGCACGTCCTCCTGATGGACGAACCTTTTACCGGCGTGGACATCGTCACCCAGGAGATCGTGCTGGGGCTCCTCGGCCTGCTGAAGGAACAGGGCGTCACCGTGATGGTCTCCACCCACGACCTGAACCTGGCCGCCTCGCGCTTCGAATACGTGCTCCTCCTGAACCGGCGGTTGATCGGCTACGGTCCGCCGGCCCAGGTGTTCACGCCGCAGGCCATTCGGGAAGCCTTCGGTGAGCAGGTGCTTTTCCTGGACGGCACCGTGATCGTGGATCAGTGTTGCCCACCGGGTGGAGGGAAAGGGCCGTGATCGAATGGCTGGTTCGGCCGTTGACCTACGGCTTTATGCAGCGCGGGCTGGCCGCGGCCCTGATGGTCGGTGTCCTCTGCGCTGTGATCGGCTGCTACGTGGTCCTGCGCTCGATGGCCTTCCTGGGGGATGCCCTGGCCCATGCCGTCCTGCCCGGCGTGGCCCTGGCCTACCTTCTGCGGGGGAATCTCTTCATCGGTGCGCTGGTGGCGGCCGTCGCCGTGGCCCTGGGAATCGGCCTCTTCTCCCGGCGGGGAACGCTTCGAGAGGATACGGCGATCGGCATCCTCTTTTCCGCCGCCCTTTCGCTGGGGGTGGTGCTCATCAGCCTGGGACAGACCTACGCCGTGGACCTCACCCATATCCTCTTCGGCAACGTGCTGGGCGTCGGCACGGGCGACCTGTGGCTGACCGGGGGGCTGGGCCTGGCCGTGCTGGCGACGGTCGGCCTGCTGTATAAGGAATTCCTGCTGGTATCGTTCGACCCGGTGCTGGCCACCACGCTGCGCCTCCCGGTCGAACGACTCCGCAACCTGCTCCTGGTGCTCCTGGCGTTGACCATCGTGGTCTCGCTCCAGACGGTCGGCGTCGGGCTGGCGGCGGCCATGCTGGTCACCCCGGGGGCGACGGCCTATCTTCTGACCCGGCGGCTTCCCTCGATGATGGCCGTGGCGGCCGGCCTGGGAGCCTTTTCGGCCGTATCCGGCCTCTATCTGAGTTTCTACCTTGACGTGGCCTCGGGTGCGGCCATCGTACTCGTGGCGACGGTCCTCTTCCTGCTGGCCTTCCTCCTCGCCCCTCGACGCGGCCTCCTGTGGAGCGCCCTGTCCTCACGGCTGAGACGGCGGGAGCCCGCGAAGCCCTGTTCTTCCCGCTGACCGGGTAGACACCGAACGGCCGGAGGGGATAAAGCGGGCGTTGGTCCTTTACGGCATCCCGCACTTTTCCTCTACCCGAAGTCCCTATCGTCAGAAAAGTCGTTCGCCCGGTGGCCGGCAATCCCGCGGGCGTAGGGAAGGCGTTGAACAGGGGAATGGAGGACACGGTATACTTCGGGTTAGAAGACGTGCCCGTAGGAAGCCGGGCGTTTGACAGCAAAAGATTTGGTTGTCGGTCGAAATTTCGGCCGAAAGGAGGGTTCCCATGCGCATCGGAAAGGCTTTGGTCATCGGTCTGCTCCTGGTGTTACCGATCGTAAGTGTGCTGCTCGTTTCCTTCGCCGTTCCTACCCTTTCTGGCCCCCAGGCGACGCCCGGCCCCACCCGGCCGGCCACCGTCGCTCCTTCCCCCACGGCCGGGCCATTTCCTTCTCCCACGCAACCGGGCAGGCCCGACCCCACACCCGTCAGATGTAACGACCGAGCCGCCCTCGCAGGTGACGCGATCGTTCCGGCGGGGAACACTTTTGGACCAGGCGAAATCCTGGTCAAGACCTGGCGGCTACGAAACGACGGAAGTTGCGTCTGGAATACCGAATATGCCCTGGTCTTTGCCGGAGGTGACCGGATGGGTGGTCCTCTGGAGGTAACCCTGGCGTCCCCGGTTGCGCCGGGAGAAGAGGTGCTTCTTTCGGTTACGCTCACCGCTCCGGACGACGAGGGCCTCTACGAGGGCCACTGGCTGCTGCGCAACGACCGGGGGCGGCTCTTCGGCCTTGGCGAGGACGGCCTCCCGCTGGTGGTGCGCATCTTCGTCGAGCGGCCGGCTATGTCGCCGACGGCCACTCCCCTCCCCACCCCCTTCCCCACTTCCACCCCTACCCCCACTCCGGAGGTGGGGAGCAAGCCCTGGCGGGGTGAGTACTATGTCGGCTGTGACCTGTCCGGAACGCCGGTGCTGGTGCGCGGCGAAGAAGCCGTTGACTTTGACTGGGGGGACGCCGCGCCGGCCAGTTCTCTGCCGGCCGATGGTTTCTCCGCCCGCTGGACGGGCACGTTCGACTTTCGGAAGGCCACCTACCGCTTCCACATTCTGGTGGATGACGGCGCCCGTCTCTGGGTGGACGGCCGGCTGGTCCTGGATACCTGGCGGGATGGAGAGGTTCGGGAAGTCGTCGCGGACCTGCCGCTGGAGGAGGGTTCCCACCATCTCCAGGTCGGGTTCTACGAGCGAAGCGGTCGGGCGCGGATCCACCTCTGGTGGGAAGCACTTCCTGAGCCAACCTACCCCGATTGGAAGGGGATGTACTGGCCTGTTCCCGATTTTCGCGGCCGCCCGGACACGGTGCGCAACGACCGGAACATCGACTTCGACTGGGATATCGAGGCCCCGGACCTGGGCATGCCGGCGGACGAGTTCTCCGTGCGCTGGACGCGTGAAATCGAGTTCCGGGACGGCACCTACCGCTTCCATCTGAAGATGGACGACGGGGCGCGGGTGTGGCTCGACGACACGCTCATCGTAGACGAGTGGCGGCCCGGTCCGTTGCGGGAGGTCACCTTTGAGCGTGACCTGCGGGGGAAGCACCGCTTCCGCGTGGAGTATGTGGACTGGAGCGGGCCGGCGCAGGTGCACTTCTGGTGGGAGCGTATCCCTTCCTCCGCCTTTCCTGACTGGAAAGGGGAATACTTCAGCAACATGGAACTCCGAGGCAACCCGCGGCTGGTGCGCAACGATCCGGCCATTGACTTCGACTGGGGCGCATCTGCCGCCGGAGGAGGCCTGCCAGAAGACAAGTTCTCCGTGCGCTGGACGCGCTGGGTCGTTTTCGAGCCCGGGACCTACCGTTTCCAGGCTCTGGCCGACAACGGCATCCGGGTCTACCTGGATGGCCGGTTGCTGATCGATGGGTGGGAAGGTGGTGGTCGGCGGCCGGGCTATGCTGTCGAGCGGGTGTTGGCGGGAGGGCACGAGGTCGTGGTGGAGTACTATGACAACGGCGGGCCGGCGCAGGTGCATTTCTGGTGGGAGCGTGTCGAAGGAAGCCGGGTGCCCGGCCGTTAGTCCGACGTCGAAAGGCCGCGGCGGGGGTAACCCCTGCTGCGGCCTTTAATCTTGCCCGCTTAGTGCCCATAGGGCCGTTTTAGTCCGGTAGTTACCCCCAAAATACGCAGATCCGCTAAAGGTTGGGCCGAGAATTCGTCCAACGCCGCTTTCGTGCTGGTGTAACCAACCGGACTCATGAAAATCGCTTGATTTCGACCTTACTCGAGATCGCGCCCCACCAGGGCATCATATTCCAGGATGTCTCCCCACCGGCGTGCACGAACGGACCAACTTTTGGCAGTTGCAACCCACAATTCAAAATCTGGCCGAGCCCAGATTGTATACACCTAAAAGCACCCGATGGCCGTTTTGTCAAATCGGCTGTCCTTTGTCTATCCCCCCTTCAGCGACGATGAAACGGCCGTACCCCGACAGAGAACGCATTTGCGGATTTTCCGGGATTGTAATATAATAGCATAGGAAGTTGCCCTCTATTGAAAAGGAGGAGCCGCCGTATGCCGGATGTTCAACGACAGCCGGGAGAATCGCTGGAAAGTTTACTGAAACGCTTTCGCCGCGAACTGACCCAGAGCGGCCATCTGCGATACTATCGCCGCCGGCAGCGCTATATGTCCAAAGGGGAACTCCGGCGGGAAAAGGTTCGCAAAGCGTTGCGCCGGCTGCGGCGCCGCCTGGCCCAGCAGCGAAAACGGGAAATGATGCGTGGAGAAATGGACTGAAATGGAAGAGAAGAAAGAAGCCGATGTCGCCGTTTTCATTGACTTTGAGAACATCTATGTGTCCACCCGAGACAAGTACCAGACCAACCCCAACTTTGAGTACGTGATGGACCACTGTAGCCGCTACGGTCGAGTCGTCCTGGCCCGGGCCTATGCCGACTGGTACAAGTTTTCCCGTATCACCAACGCCCTCTACGCCAACGGCATCGAGCCGCGCTACGTGCCGACCTACTACTACACCGAAGATCGGCAGGGTAACGGCGAGGCCATCAAAAACAGTTCCGACATCCACCTGGTCATTGATGCCATGCGCACCCTCTTCAGTTACCCGAACATCCAGACCTATATTCTGGTCACCGGGGACCGGGACTTTATCCCCCTGGTCAACACCATCCGCCAGCACGGCAAGCGGGTCGTGGTCATCGGCGTGGCCGAGGCTACTTCCTCCCACCTGGCTCAGAGCGCCGATGAGTTCGTCTTTTACCACCAGTTGGCCGAGGACATCGTCCCGCCCGAAACCCGAACCCGGGACATCTACGACGTCCTGGTGGATGCCCTGAGACTGGCCCGGGAACGCCGGAACGCCTGTACCCTGGCCACGCTGAAACTCCTGATGAAAGAGATTCTGGGGGACTTTGACGAGAAGCAGTACGCTGATGCCCTGGGCCGGCGCTTTTCCCGTTTCCTGGACTTTGTTCGGGAAGCAGAACGGCGGGGCAAGGTCCAGATCCTCACCACCGGTTCGGTGACGGAGGTCTTCCTCCCCGGGGAAAACCCCTATGAATTGAGTGCCTTTGCTTTGCCGCCGCTGGAGGGCCCACGAGAGAAGCCATTGCGAGAGGAACGGCATCGGTCTCGCCAGCGGCCGCGGCTACCGGCCGAGCCGTAAGAGGGATGGGTTCGGAACCCGCCCATGCGGCCGGCCCGGCCGGCGGGGCCAAAATGAGCGACCTGAAGGCCTGGCGCTGCAAAGAGTGTGGGGCCATCTTGGGCTGGCAGGATGAAAGCGGCCTGAGCGTTGCCCTGGAGGCCGTGGAGCGCTATACCCTGCCGAGCCGCAGCGGGGAAATCTGGGTCACCTGCCGCCGCTGCGGGGCCATCCAGATCTGGCGGGCCCGGGTGGAACTCCGTCCCAGACCGGCCGGCAAATCCGGTCGGGGGCCGGAGTTAAAACCGCTCCGCTGAATCGGCGAAAATCGAGACAGGAAGAGCAGGAACGAAAACGCCTCGGAGGGAGATTGGGTCCCCCAGAGCAGGTACAGTGGCATCTTCCAGGGGTATTCCCCCTCGGAGGGTGGCCGACCGTCTATGCGCAGGACGGCAACCCCATCGGTCGCTTCCATCGCCGGCAGGAAGCCGATGCCGCCCGGATCCTGGGCCAGGGCCTGCCGAAGCAGGGTCGGGGAAGCGTGTACTCGGGCCTGGGGGGAAAGGGACCGGCCGGCCAGGACCTGCCGTGCAAAAGCCCGCACCGCGCCGGAGGAATCGGGCAGGAGGTGTATCTGCAGGGGCCTTTCCTCTCCTCCTACCAGGCTCCAGTCGGCGACGCGGCCGCGGAAGATTTCGGCGACGGCCGCCGAGGAGAGGTCGCGCAGGGGGTTATCCGGGTGGACCACCACGGCCAGCGGCACGCAGGCGACCAGGGTGGCCGTCAGGATGCCCCGGTAGCGCTCCTCCGGCTCCTGGTCCAGCAGGGCCAGCGCCACCTTCCCCCGGGCAAGCATCTCCTGGGCCTGTCCCGGCCCGGCCGGGACGACTTCGACGATCGTCTCAGGATAGCGAGCCTGGTAAAGGGTGAGCCACTCCCGGAGATAGGGCTGGCCGGCCGGCACCGCCGCCACCCGGATACGGACGGCCGGACGGAGCGTGGGAATCTCCTCCGCCCGGCCGGCGCACCCACCGACCAGGAGGAGGAAAAGAAGTAGCCCGCGAGTGCACCGCCGAAAGCCCATCTCTTTACATGTGGAGTTCTACCACATCTTCGTCCTGAAGCACATGATCCCGCCCGACGGCCTGTCCATCGAAGACACCCCGTCCCCAGACGCGGGCCAGGCTCAGTTTCTCCAGGAAATCGTGGTGGATACGGCCGGCCAGGTCCTCCACCGTGCTGCCTTTGGGGAGGATGAAGGGTTTTTCCCGGTCCGGCCCTTTCCCCGGCACCTTGGTATAGATGCGGATGATCTCGAGCCGCGTGAAAATCTCTCGCTTCAGATGTTCCAGATGGTGGCCGGCCAGCGCCGAGGCCGGCACAAGCGGCCAATCTTCCTCCAGAAGACCCCGAAAGATCTCGAAGAGTTCTTCTCCGTGTTCATCGTCGCACTTGTTGGCCACGACCAGAAAGGGGATAAAGGTCAGCCCCCGCCCTTCGCCGTAGCGTTCCCTCCGATGACGGGGAATGATCCGATGCCGTTCCAGCAACGCCACCGCTTCCTCCAGATTTCCCAGCGGATCGGTCTCCACATCCGCGACCAGGAGGACGAGGTCGGCTCTCCGAATCAACTGGGGCAGTTCTGGTTCCATAAAGTCGCGGCTCAGGGGCGGGGTGTCAATGAGTTGGATCTGGATGTTTTCAAAGGTCATCATCCCGGCGGCCGGCTCGCGGGTGGTAAAGGGGTAATCGGCTATTTCCAGTTCCACTCCGGTCAGCGCAGATACCAGGGCCGATTTGCCCACGTTGGCCGGCCCGACCACCGCCACTTGACCGGCCCCGGCCCGCTCGATCTGAAAAGCCGTCTCCCGCCGCGCCACCTTCCGGGGCGACTGGGCCTGAGCCCGGAGTTTGGAAAGCCTCCGCCGCAGGTCGCCGATGAGGTGCTCTGTTCCCTTGTGTTTGGGGATGATCGCCAGCATCTCCTGGAGGCAGGCGATTTTCTCCGCCGTGGTCTTGGCGGCACGGTAGCGTTCCTGAGCGGCAAAGTAATCCGGCGGCAAATTGGTCGGCATAGCCTACTTCCGGCTCAAAACACTCCTTATCCGGCACCGGCCGGGATGGTTTTAGTATAACGGAAATCGGCCCGGCCGTCAACACTTTTGGACAGTTCTCGATTCCCGTGCTATAATTTGTCCTGTATGTTGGACAATTGCCGAAAGGATGACGCGATGCCGAGGGACGGAAAGCAAAAAATTTTCCTCTTTTTTCTGCTCCTGCCGCTCCTTTTTTCCTGCGGAAACGGCCGGCCGGCCCTCCACGTCCTGGTGCAGGATGCCCTGACGAAGCACCCCCTATCCGGTGCGAAATGTTTCTTCCCTCCGGAACAGGCCGAAAGCGACGCCACCGGCCTTTGTCGCTTTACCGGATGGTCTTCCCCCGGCCTCCTGCGGGTCTATGCTCCCGGTTACCTGGGTGCGGAAGTCGACCTGCCGCCTCCCCCGGAAGAGGCCCGGGTCGTATCCACGACGGTTGTCCTCTCCCCGGAGCGGGCTACGGGGGCGATCCTCGACGCCTATACCGGCCGGCCGGTGTCCGGGGCCGAGGTCCAGGCCCTGGGGCGGACCTTTCTCACCGACTGGGAGGGACGTTTTACCATCTTCGCTCCCTCTTTTCCCCTCACCCTGACGGCGCAGGCAGCCGGCTACGAGGCCGCCCGGGATACGTTCTTCAGCACCGCCTTTTCTCTCCCCCTGCGCCCCAATACGCTGGAGGGGACGATCCGAGACGAGTATACCGGCTACCCTGTGGCCGGCGCCCGAATCACCCTGACCGGTTCGCTCCTCCTGACCACCACCGGCGGGCCCGACGGGCGCTATCGCCTGGAGGGAGTGCCGGAACGTTTCACCTTACAGGTCCGGGCGGAGCGCTACCGGCCGGCCGAACTGGTGCTGGAACGCACCACCCGTCGGGACATCTCCCTGCGGCCGGCCTCCCTGCGCGGCCTGGTGCGCGATGAAGCAGGCCGTCCCGTCCCCCAGGCCCGGGTACTCTGCGCCGGCCGGTACACCCATACCGATGCCCAGGGCCGGTTCCTCCTGGAAGAGGTGCCGGAGGTGGCGGTCGTGCAGGTGCTGGCCCCTGGCTTTGCTAAGGGAGTCATCACCGTAACCGATGCTCTCAGCGTTACGGTGACGCTGACGCCTTTTGCCGTCCAGGGCATTTACGTATCCTCCTATGTGATCTCCACCTACGACGGCGACCCCAACACCGAGGATTGGTTCACCTCGCTCCTCGATTTTGTGGAGGAAACCGAACTGAACGCGATGGTGCTCGAGGTGAAGGATGCCTGGGGCACGGTGGCCTACAATACCCAGATCTCCCTCGTTCTGGAACTGGGCACGGCCGAGCCGCGCTACGACGTCTCCCGGATTCTCCAGGAGTGCCACCGCCGGGGCATCTATACCATCGCCTATATCGTTGCTTTCGAGGATTCTCGGCTGGCCGATGCCCGCCCCGAGTGGGCCATCCAGAGCGCCTCCCGGAGGGGCCCCTGGAAAGATCGCCGGGGCTTGAAGTGGATGGATCCTTACCGGCCCGAGGTTTGGGAATACAACCTGGCCATCGCCCGCGAACTGGCCGGCCTGGGCTTTGACGAAATCCAATTCGATTACATCCGCTTCCCTACCGATGGGGATACCTCGGATGTCGTCTACGCCGAGGAGACCGACATCGAAAAGCAATACGCTACCATTGCCGGCTTTGTGCAGCGGGCCTATGAGGAACTGGCCCCCCTGGGGGTCTTTATCTCCGCCGATGTTTTCGGCTATGCCGTCTGGCGGAAGATGTGGGAGCAGGGCCAGGACATTTCCCTCATGACCCACTACCTGGACTACCTCTGCCCGATGTCTTACCCTTCCCATTACTCCCCCGGAGAACAGGGGTGTGCCAACCCCAACGCCTGCCCCTATTCCATCGTCCTGGAGACGATGAAGCGGGCCTATGCCCAGATGACGGAGGGGCAGCGGGCCAAAGTGCGACCCTGGCTACAGGATTTTGACCTGGGGGACCCTCCCTACGGCCCGAAAGAGATAGAGGAAGAGATCAAGGCTGCCCACGAGGGTGGGGCGGTGGGCTGGTGCTTGTGGAATGCCGGCAACGTGTACACGGACGGTGTGGACTATAGCCCGTGAGGAGGAAAGCCATGAACCGGCGCTGCCTCTGGCTGGGTTCCATATTTCTGGCCCTGGGGCTGGCCCTTGGTCTGGGAAGTCGGGCCGAAGCCGCCGGCCCGGTGCGGCTGGAACGCTGGACGGAAACGACGGTGGCCGATTTCGGCCGGGGAACACGGGATGGGACGGCGGTGCTGGCCGTCGGCGACGGGGAGTTGCGCCTGGCCGAGGGACAGGACCAGGGCACCTACACCTCGACGGAGCAGGAGATGCCCTTCCCCTGTCAGGCGGTCGGCCTCCTTTACCTGGGGCGCATCCCGGCCGGCGCTTCCCTCTCCTTCGAGTTGCGCGGTCGGGATGCCTCCGGGCGATGGTCTCCCTGGACCGGGGTTCCTCCGGCCGGCCCCTGGATGGACCCCCAGAGCCGTTCGGCCGCAGAGGCCCTCCTGGTCTTTCCCCGGGGGCAGGTTCTGCTCCAATATCGGGCCACTTTTCGCCGGGGAAAAGATACCCCGGCCCTGGAACAGGTCGTGATCGTATGCCTGGCGACCGATGAAACTCCCACCGTAACGGCGCTGCCTCCCTGGAAGGAGCCGGACGGCCGGCCCAGGCCGCTTCCGCCGGAGAAATGGGGAAGCGAAACCGTCTCCGAGACGATCACCGGGACGGCGGTCCCGACCCGAATCGAGATTCGCCCGGCGACGTTGCTTGTCTCCGGGACGGTCGAGGCCGTTCCTGCGGTGCGGATGCTCCAGCACTTTCAACGTGAGGTGCTGGGCCAGGACGACCTGGCCTACGCTTTCCTGGTGGACGCCGGCGGCGGGGTCTATCAGGGCCGGCGGGCAACGGCCGGGGACACGCTCTATATCGGTCTCCTGGGCGTGCATCCCCACGAGCCGGTCTCACCCACGATGGAGGATGCCCTGGTGGCCCTCCTGGCCTGGTGGCAGGAGGGGCAACCGGTCGAGCAACGCGGATCGGCTCTGATTGTTCCCCAGGACCCGCTTCTTTCCGAGCGGTTGGAAGCCCGTCTGGAGGCTTCCAACTTCCGCCGGGGAGAATGGCTGCTGCCCAGGGGGATGACCTCCCCCGACGCGGATGAGTGGATCTTGCTGACCAACCCGGAATCCCGCCGTGTCCAGGCTATAGCGGAGATCTTTCTGGACGGTGGCCGGACGCTCAGGCGGACGCTTCGCCTCCCGGCGGAGGCCCGGGGTAGCCTCCTGGCCGACCTGCTGATCGCTCGGGGCGACTTTTGGACCCGCCTGCGGGCCGACGGCGACCTCCTGGTGGAACGGGCCCTCTACTACGGCCACGATGGGGACAGTAGCAGTGGCCTGGAGGACCTCTCGCGGGTATGGCATCTACCCGGAGGAAGCCAGGAGACGGGGTTTACCACCACCCTGACGCTCCTCAACCCCGGTGATGTCGCCACGACGGCCACGGTGCGCATCTTTGCCCCCGCCGGCCCGGCCGGCGAGCAACACTATCCGCTTCCTCCTCGTTCCCGACAGGTGGTCGCCGTCCGCCAGGTTTACACCGGCACGACTCCGGTGGGCTGCCAGGTCAGCGCCACCGTGCCCATCGCCGTCGAGCAGGAAGTCCGCTTCTCGGCCGGGGAAGGAGGCTACGGGATGCCGGGTAGCCCTTACCTTTCCCGTCGCTGGTCCTTTGCCGCCGTGGAGACGGAGAGTCCGTATGTGACGGTGCTTTCCATCCTGAATCCGCACACCGAGACGGTGCCGCTGACCCTGACCCTGATGAGCGAGGATGGGACGATGCTGCGGCGGTCCTATGGGGTGCGCCCCGGGGAACAGTTGCTCAACCTGAACGCCATTCTTCCGGAACTGGCCCTGGCGGCGGACGTGGAGGCCGGCCTTCCCCTGGCCATTGCCCGCGTGACCTTTTTCAACGAGATGCGTTCGGCCCACGCCACGTTAGGGGCCACCCGGCCGGCCCGCACCTGGTACCTGCCCGAGGGTTCTACGGCGGAACCCTTTGAAGCCTTTGTCCTGGTGGCCAACCCAAACCCCATTCCCACCGACATGGAATTCACCTTCCTGGGCGGCCAGGGGATTCTGGGGCGACTGCATCGGACCATCCCGGCCCACGGTCGCCTGACCGTAGCCCTCAACGAGGTCTTGCCGGGGGTAGCCGCCTTTTCCACCCGGGTGATCTCCGATTGGCCGGTGGTGGTGGAACGCCATATGTACCTCCACGGGAAAGAAGGTGGACATGCCTCGCTGGGAATCGCCCGTTAGGGCAAAGGACCATACGGGTGGCCGCCCGCTGCCGGACGTGGGGTAAAAGAGATGGCCTTCTGGAGCGCAGAATGGGCCCTTTCCCTTCTCCGGTACGCTGCCCCTACCGTGCCTCCCTTTCCGGAGGAAACTTCGAGCATGAATGGTGTTCTATTCTATGGGTTATTTCTGTTAGGAGTGGTCCTTTTCCTGGGGGCCCTCTTCTACAATCGGAGGAAAGGGAAATAGGCGGCCTTCTCCCCGGACCTTCCCGGTATACGAGCACTTTCGATGACGGCCGTCCGGCACCTTTGAGGAAGAAGTGAGGCCGAACATCCTTCGCAAAATCTCTCTCCTGGCCTTCCGTAGCCTCCGTGCCTATATCGGCAAGTTGCGCCGTTTCCAGGGGAATGCCCGGCTCTATCTTCTGAGCACGACCCTTTCCGGCATCGGCTTCGGCATCTTCCGGCTGCTCTTCAACTTCTTTGTCCTGAGTTTCCGCTCGGCAGACGCCCGTTACGATGAAAACCTACTCGGCCAGCTGGTGATGGCAAGCAGCCTGGCTGCCCTGGCGGGGGCCCTGCCGGCCGGCTATCTGGCCGACCGGCTGGGGCGCAAGCGTTCCCTTCTCCTCTCCGGCGCCGTGGTCTCGGGCACCGTTCTGAGTATGGTATGCTGGCCCGATCCGGTCAACTTCTACCTGATGCATGTCCTCCAGGGTCTGGCCCAGAGCCTGGGGGCGGTGACGGCCGGCCCTTTCCTCATGGAGAACAGCGGGGAGGAGGAACGCACCTACCTTTTTTCCTTTCAGGTCGGGTTGCAGACCCTGGCCGGATCGCTCGGCAACTGGTTCGGCGGAAACTTGCCGACCTGGCTGGGAGGGGCCCTGGGAGTTTCCCCCACCAGCACGCCGGCCTATGCCGCCTCTCTGCTCCTTGTGGGCGGCCTCTCTTTCCTGGGCCTGTTGCCCTTGCTTTTCCTGCGAAGCAGGCCGGCCATCGGGCCGTCGGCGCGGAGGATGCTCTCGCCCTTCCAGTACGCCCGGCAGAACCCGGTTCTCCTGGGCAAACTCATCGGCCCGCAATGGGTCATCAGCCTCGGCGCCGGCCTCCTCATTCCCTTTATGAACGTCTTCTACCGCCGCAACTACGGCCAGCCCGACTCCACCATCGGCACCCTCTTCGCCCTCGGCTCGCTGGCGATGGGACTCGGTCTGCTTCTGGCTCCCCTCCTGGCCGACCGCTGGCCCAAGATGCGCGTGGTCGTCGCCACGCAGGCTCTTTCCATCCCCTTTCTCATCCTCCTCGGTTTCGCCCCTTCCTTTCCCCTGAGCGCATTGGCTTACCTCGTCCGGGTGGCCCTGATGAACATGAGCAACCCGGTCTACACAACCTTCGTGATGGAGCAGGTGGAGCCGGAGGCGCGGGCTACCGTGAGCAGCCTCGCCAGCATCGGCTGGAGTTTCGGCTGGGCCCTCAGCCCCTGGGTCAGCGGCTGGTTGCAGACCCACTATGGCTTTGCACCGGTCTTTGCCGGCACGATCTTGACCTATGTCCTCGCCATCGCGATGATGTGGCGCTTTTTCTGGCACAGGACGGGTTGAGCGTTCCCACACCAACGATCTGTGCCGGGCGGGTGAGCGTTTCCGGGCATTGCGCCGATGGAAATCGGCCTTCCCGGGTGCCGTCGCACTCACCGTCGGCCTGCGCCGCCGGGCCAGGGCCCACTCCTCCAGCCTCCCAGGTCTCGCCGCTTCTGCCCGCGTTTTGCATCTCCTACCCTTTGTGGTATAATGGGCGCACTTGTTGTACAAGGAGGTCTGAATGCCCAGGGCACTGATTACCGGCATCACCGGTCAGGATGGCTCCTACCTTGCCGAATTTCTTCTGGAGAAGGGTTATGAAGTCATCGGCATGGTGCGCCGTTCCAGCACCGTCAATTTCGACCGCATTGCCCATATCCAGGACCGCTTGACCCTGGTTCAGGGTGACCTCCTGGATCAGGTCTCTTTGCTGGACATCCTTCAGGAGTATCGCCCCCACGAAGTCTACAACCTGGCCGCACAGTCCTTCGTTCCCACGTCCTGGAAGCAGCCGGTCTTTACGGGGGAAGTGACGGCGCTGGGGGTGACCCGGCTGCTCGACGCCATCCGTCTGGTGGACCCCAAGATCCGCTTCTATCAGGCCAGTTCCTCGGAGATGTTCGGCAAGGCCCGCGAGGTTCCCCAGAACGAGAAGACCCCCTTCTATCCCCGTAGCCCCTACGGAGTGGCCAAGGTCTACGGCCACTGGATCACGGTGAACTATCGGGAAAGTTATGGGCTGTTCGCCTGTTCGGGTATCCTCTTCAACCACGGTTCACCCCGGCGCGGACTGGAGTTTGTCGAACGGAAGGTTTCCTACGGCGTAGCCCGCATCAAGTTGGGCCTGGCCAATGAACTTCGGTTGGGAAATCTGGATGCCCGGCGCGACTGGGGCTTTGCCGGCGATTACGTCCGGGCGATGTGGCTGATGTTGCAACAGGACTATCCGGACGATTATGTGGTCGGCAGTGGAGAAACCCACTCGGTGCGCGAACTCTGCGAGGTGGCCTTCTCCTACGTGGGGCTGGACTGGCGGGACTATGTGGTGGTGGACCCCAAGTATTATCGGCCGGCCGAGGTGGATCTCCTGGTGAGCGATCCCAGCAAGGCCCGGCGCGTTCTCCACTGGGAACCCACGGTAAGTTTCGAGGAACTCGTCCACATGATGGTGGATGCCGATCTGAAACTGTTGCAATCCGAAGCCAACCGGCGCGGAGAGCCGGTGCATTGAAGGCCGAACTTCCGGCGGAACAAGGAGGTTTCCCTTGCAGGAACTACTGCAGCAGTTGTGCGAACTCTACGGCCCTTCGGGGCGCGAGGATGCTGTGCGTGAGACGCTGCGCAGCCTGGTGGCCGATCTGGCCGACGAGGTGCGGGTGGATGCTCTGGGCAACCTGATCGTGCGGGCCCGGGCCGGGACGGAGGGCGGAAAGCGCGTCATGCTGGCCGCCCATATGGACGAGATCGGCCTGGTCGTCAGCCACATCGACGAGAAGGGTTTCCTCCGCTTTGCCCCGGTGGGCGGGCTTTTTCCGCTTACCCTGACCGGGCAGCGGGTCCGCTTCGCCTCGGGTCAGATCGGCGTGATCGGACTGGAGCCGATCGAATCCAAGAACGAAACCGAGTTGCGCAAGATGTACATTGACATCGGGGCCGGCAGCCGGGAAGAGGCGGAGAAGATGGTCCGCGTGGGGGACATCGCCTGTATGGACCGCCAGTTTGCCCTGGCCGGCCGTCGGGCCGTGGGAAAGGCCATGGACGACCGGGTGGGCTGTGCCGTGCTGGTGGAGGTGCTGCGGGCCCTCTCCCATAGCCCCCATGAGGTCTACTTTGTCTTCACGGCCCAGGAGGAGGTGGGACTCCGGGGGGCAACGACCTCGGCCTACGGCGTCAACCCCGATCTGGCCATCGCCGTGGACGTGACCGGCACCGGAGATACGCCCGAGGCCCGCCCGATGGCCGTTGTCCTGGGCAAAGGGCCGGCCGTGAAGGTCATGGACGGCGGGATGCTGGCCCACCCCGGGGTGAAGGAACTCCTCATCCGCACGGCCGAGGCCTGCGCCATCCCCTACCAGCGCGAGGTGCTCTTGGGCGGGACGACCGATGCCCGGGCTATTCAGACGGCCCGCAGCGGTGTGCCGGCGGGGACACTTTCCATCCCCACCCGGTATGTGCATACCACCTCGGAGATGGTGGACCTGGACGATGTCGCCGGCGCCGTGCGCCTGCTGGTGGCCCTCCTGGAGGGTCCGATCGAGTTTTGAGCCGGCTGAACCGGGAATGGCTTCTGAAAAGAGGACGACGGTGGACGAACGAGAACGTTTGTTGAAAGAACTGAGCGAGGCGGCCGGCGTGCCCGGTTACGAGGTAGAGGTGCGCGCCGTGATGCGGCGCTTTCTCGAGGGCGTGGCCGAAGTGACCCAGGACCAACTGGGAAGTTTTATTGCCGGCCTTCCGGGGCCGGAAGGAGGCCCCCGGGTGATGCTGGCCGGCCACATGGATGAGATCGGCTTCATGGTCAGCCATATCACCGACGACGGCTTCCTCCGGCTCCAGCCACTCGGCGGCTGGTGGGAGCAGGTCATGCTGGGGCAGCGTCTGGAGGTCATCACTTCCCAGGGGCGGGTGATCGGGGTGACCGGAGCCAAGCCACCTCACCTCATGGACCAGGAGGAGCGCTCCAAGATGGTCCAGAAGAAGGATATGTATCTGGACGTGGGCGCTTCCAGCAAGGATGAGGTGGTCGCCCTGGGCGTTCGCCTGGGCGATCCCGTGGTCCCGGTCAGCCCCTTCACGGTGATGGCTCGGGAAAACTCGTACCTGGGGAAGGCCTTTGACGACCGGGTGGGCTGTGCCCTGGCTGTGGAAGTGTTGCGGGCGATGGCTTCGGAGAAGGATCGGCCCAACGCCCTCTATATCGCCGGTACGGTGCAGGAGGAGGTGGGCACCCGGGGGGCCAAGACCACGGCCCACCTGATCAACCCGGACGTGGCGATCATCCTGGAGGTGAGCATCGCCGGCGATGTCCCCGGCATCAAGGCCGAGGAGTCGGCGATCAAGTTGGGAAAGGGGCCGACCCTCCTTCTCTACGATGCCCGGATGATTCCCAATTTGCGTCTGCGGGACCTGGTCATCCAGACGGCCGAGGCCGAGAAGATTCCCCTCCAGTTCGGCCTGATGCCCGGTGGGGCCACCGACGGGGCGATGATCCACATGCACGCGGCCGGCGTCCCCTGCGTGGTATTGGGCGTGCCGACCCGCCACATCCACAGTCACGCCGGCATCTTTCGCCGTGACGACTATGAGAACACGCTGAATCTTCTCCTGGCCCTGATTCGCCGGTTGGACCGGGAGACAGTGAAAGGGTTGATCTGAATCCCCCCAACCGTGGGGGAGGCTTTGCTTACTATCCGGAAACGAGCATAGGGCGGCTTTTCTAGGCCGTCCGGACAGGCCGGAACTTCGGGTTTTCGGGTAGGTTTTTTTTATTCTTTAGGCAGGGCCTCCAGGTTCTGCCGGGGCAGGTCCCAGTCGGGAGCCAGTTCCATCGCCCGGCGAAAGTGCTCCCGTGCCGTCTCGATGTCGCCCGTCTCGCGGGCCACGACGCCGGCGTTGTTGTGAAGCCGGGCATCTTCTGGGGACGACCGGAGGGCTTCGTCCAGCACCCGCTTTGCCGAGACCCAATCCCGCATTCCGATGTAGGCTGCGCTCAACCCTGCCGCCACATCGGCCGGCTTCGCCCCGAAGGCGGCCGCCTGGTTAAAGGCGCGGAGTGCTCCCTGGAAATCGTTCCGCCCCAACAGGAGGTCGCCCAGTCGCAGCCAGCGCTCCGGCTCCCGGGTCCGGTTCAGCATCTCTTCGGCCGAGGAGCGCTGTCCCTCGGGCAGGAGGTTCACGGCCTGGGCCAGGTGCTGGGAGGCCAGGTCCGGTCGGTCGGCCCGCAGATAGAGGTCGCCCAGGACCAACCGGGTAAATGGGAGCGTAGCATCCAGGGGCAGGGCCTTCTGGAGGAGGATGTTTTCGGCCTCTGCCAGGCGGTTCTGTTCCAGAAGGGCCCGCCCCACCCAGGCCCAGAAGAGGGGGTTTGGGGGCTGCCGGCGGGCGGCTTCTTCAAAGGCGACCTGGGCTTCGGCGTAGCGGCCGGCCGCAAAGAGGGCCTGTCCCAGGTCGCCCCAGATGTCGGCGGTGTCCTCCCCCGGTGGAAAGAGGGCCAGGGCCCGACGCAATTCCCCGATGGCCTCCTCCAGCCGTCCCATCCGCAGGTAAATCAGGCCCAGATTAAGGTGGCCGACGGGAAGTGTGGAATCGCGGGCTAGGGCCTGCTCCCGCACGACCTTTTCCGCCTCTTCCAGCCGACCCTGTTCGCGTAACGCTCCGGCCAGGTTGTTCCAGTAGAGCGCGCTTTCCGGATTGAGTTGCGTTGCCTGCTCAAAGGCCTTCTGGGCTTCGGCATACCGGCCCAGGTGGAAGAGGGCCAGGCCGGCGTTGTCGTGGGCTTCGGCGTTCCGTGGATCGAGGGCGATGGCCCGGTTGGCCTTTTCCAGGGCCAGTCCGTAGCGGCCCTGATAGACGTACTGGAGGGCCAGATTGGTGGGCGGGAGGGCGGAACGGGGAGAGCGATGCTCGGCCCAGAGCCAGAGGGTCAGGTCGTCGCGCCAGTGGGGCAGGGTGAGTTGTACGGCAGCCAGGCCGGCCAGGAGGTAGAGAAAGAGCAGGGCCTCTTTCCAGGGGAAAGGCCGGAGAGCGGCCGTTTCCCTTTCGGCCGGCCGCGTCTGCAAGAGATAGCCGGCCGCCAGCGCCGGAAAGAGGAGCGGGAAGAGCAGATAACGCTCGGCCACATAGGCCCCGCCGCCCAG
>DAOUAK010000131.1:0-8978 GCA_034433695.1 Chloroflexia bacterium | reverse complement strand
CCGGCAGACGTAGGCATCGTCATCTACTACCAGAATCTTGTCCTTTTCGACTGCCACAATGCTCCTCCGAAAAGCGCTCGAAATCGCCGGCCCCGCCGTAAAGTTTACTACGACTGAAGCCCGCCGTCAAGGGCGCGTATTCCCTGGGGTGCGCGCCATTTTTGTAGGTGACTTTTGGCCAACAGGAGGGCACCTCCACGTTTCTCGCCTATGGTAGAATAGGCGTGACCAAAACAAAAACAGGAGGTGCCCAGATGTATTGTACTATAGAAGAGCGTCAGGAGTTGCAGGACGAATTTGCCGCCATCGCCCGTCAGGAAGTATCTCTGCTTGTCGACTGGATGGCCCAACGGGAGGAGATGCCCTCCTTGGAGGAAGTCGAAGAGCAGGTGCAGAAGTTGGTCTTTCGGCTTGGTCTGGATTTGCTCCAGGGGGTGATTCCGCGGATCGGCCCGGGCTACCAGACCGAAGGCCTGCTTTGCGAATGTGGGAAAATGGAATTTGAGCGCTATCAGCCCAAGAGCGTACTCACCTTGTTCGGTCCGCTGACGGTCCGGCGGGCCTACTATACGTGCGCGCCGTGCCACCGGGGGCAGGCCCCTTTGGACGCAGCCCTCGGCCTGGATCATACCGGGCTCAGTGGCGGGCTGCAGAATGCCTTCTGTCGGACGGTGGGGCGGATGTCGTTTGAAGAGGCCATTGAGTTTCTGACCTCCTTGCACTACCCGGAGGTTCCGGCGACCACGGCCCGGCGTCTGACGTTGCAGGTGGGGCAGGAGTTGCATCGGCAACAGGAGCAGGTCGTCACGGAGAGTTGGCAAACGACGCAACCGCCCCCACGAGCGACGGCGGAACCGCCCGCGCGACTCTCCATTTCGATGGATGGGACCAGCGTGCACTTGACGCAGGGCTGGTCGGAAATGCGCTTGGCTGCCATCTACGAGACCGAGGAGGTACGCCAAAAGGACGGCCGGGTCGTGCCGCGGACGGTCCGCCCCACCTATCTGCCGTTCCGCGGGAACGTGGAGGCCTTTGGCCAGTTGGTCTATGTGGAAGCGGCGCGGCGAGGCCTGGAGGAAGCCGGAGAAGACATCGTCTTGGGGGATGGGGCCGAGTGGATCTGGCGGCAGGCGCAGCAACTCTGCCCCGAAGCCGTTTGCATTGTGGATTGGTGGCACGCCACGGAACACCTCTGGGCTGCCAAGGCGCTCTTTGGCGAGGGCAGTGCGGCCGCCCAGGAGTGGGAGCAGGCGCGCGAGGCCGAACTGTGGGATGGTCAAGTGGAAAAGGTTCTGGCGGCCCTGCGCGCAGCAACCCCCACGGACGGGGAAGGTCAGCAGGTGGTGCAGGAGCAGATTACCTACTTTACCAACCAGCGTCACCGGATGCACTACGATGAGTATCGCGCCTGCGGTTACCAGATTGGCAGCGGCACCGTGGAAAGTGCCTGCAAGCGGGTCATCGGACAACGCTTGAAGCAGGCAGGGATGATCTGGTCGGAAGAGCAAGCGGTGGCCGTAGCCATGATCCGCGCGGCTTTGCTGGATCATCGCTGGAATGACTTCTGGCGCCAACGCGCATGCACGCCAAGAAAGCGTCAGGCCAAGGCAGCCTGATGGTTATCCCCTACAAAAGTGGCGCGCGCCCGGTTCCCTGGTGTGTCCCAAATTTTTCGGGAATAGGGTAGCGTGCCGGGTGTGTCCGCAGGGCTTGACGGGCCGGCCGGCCTGTGGTATCCTAGGGGCAAATTCCGGGAAAACATTCCGAAGCGACGATAAGGAAAAGGCGATGGACGTTTCCCATACCCTGAAAAAGGGCGGCTCCCAAGGAGGAAAGATCCTGCTGCTCATCCTGCTCTTCCTCTCCCTCCTGGCCAACGCCTTCCTGGGGTGGATGTACGGACATTCCACCGCCGAGGTGCAGCGATTGCAGGGAGAGGCGACGCGGCAGGCCCAGGAGATGGCCCGGCTGGAAAAAGAGCAGGAGGACCTGCGCCAGCAACTCCGGCAACTGGAAGCCAAGCAACCGGCCACGACCGAGGAGGAACTGGACCGCCTGGTCCAGGAAGTCAGTGCATTGCGGGGGCTTTCCCTGACGGAAAAGGTGGAACGCGAATTTTTGTCGAGGGAGGAGCTACGGGCCTATCTGGAGCAGCACCTGGCCGAGGACTATCCCCGCGAGGATGCCGAAGCGGATGCCCTGGTGATGTCCCTGCTGGGGATGTTAGAGCCGGGTACCGACCTGTACCAACTCCTCCTGGAACTCTACACCGAGCAGATCGCCGGCTTCTACGATCCCAAGGTGGACCGGATGTACCTGATCGCCGAAGCCCTGGGGCCGCTGGAGAAACTGGTCTTTGTCCACGAATACGTCCATGCCCTCCAGGACCGGCTCTTCAACCTGGGAGACCAGTTAGATGCTCTTAAGAAGGAAGACGACCGGGCCCTGGCCTTGGAGTCCCTGGCCGAGGGCGATGCTACCCTGCTTATGGAGCAGTACCTGCTGGCCCACGTGGCCGAACTCATGACCCCTGACCTCCTGGATCAGGTCTACGGCATCGAGACCCCTCGCCTGGATGCTGCCCCTGACGCCGTCCGGCAACGACTTCTGTTTCCCTACAAGGCCGGCCTGACCTTTGCCTGGACCCTGTACAATGAGGACGGCTGGGCCGGAATTGATACCGCCTGGGAAAACCCTCCCCGTTCCACGGAGCAAATCCTGCACCCGGAACGCTACCCGGACGACCTCCCCCGGATCGTGGCCATCCCGCCGCTTACCGCGACCCTGGGGGAAGGCTGGCGCCTGCGTGACCAGGACACCCTGGGCGAGTTCATGCTCCGTCTCCACCTGGAGACCTACCTGGACAAAAGAGAGGTGGACCGCGCCGCCACCGGCTGGAGCGGGGACCGGTACGCCCTTTACGTCCGGGAGGATGGGGAAGCCTGTTTGGTTATTGTCCTGTCCTGGGACAGCAAGGACGAGGCCGGCGAATTCGTCGAGGCCTACCGGAATCTGGCCGAGGCGCGTTACGGAGGGGTAGGGGAGGGAACGGTCGCGGAAGGAATTTGGTGGGCCGGCCGGCCGGGCCTGTATCTGAAGTGGCGGGATGAGATGGTCTGGTTGATTCTAGCCCCGGAGCGAGCCACCGCCGAGGCCGTGGTCCGGGAATTCTAGTCGTCTCCGCATGTAGAATCTCCCAACCCCCTCCCCGACAGGCGAAGGCGTGGCCTTCGCTCGTCTACGAACGCTTCCGGCACGGGTTCCCGGAAAGACCCCTACCCCCACAGAAATCGGTCCAGACGGTGCAGGAAGGCCTTCATGAGGGCCACGGTGTGCTCGAAATCGTCCAGGTGAAGGAAGCCCACCGGGGTATGGATGAAGCGGGCCGGGACGGCCACGGCGATCGAGGGGATGCCCTCCCGCGCCAGGTGGATGGCTCCGGCGTCGGTTCCGCCCAGGCCGGGGGCTTTGAACTGGTAAGGCAGGTTCTCCTCCTCGGCCGTGCGCACAAGCAGGTCCAGGAGGCGTCGGTCGGCGATGACCGAGCGATCCATCACCGTGATGGCCGGCCCCTTGCCCAGCCGGGTTACCGGGGTATGGTCTCCCTTGCGCGGCAGGTCGTCGCAGATGGTGCCCTCCAGGGCGATGCCGATCTCCGGCTCGACGGCATAGGCCGCCACCCGCGCCCCCCGTAACCCCACCTCTTCCTGTACCGTAAAGGCGGCCACCACTTCTACTTCGTACCGCTCCTTGACCAGTTCGGCCAGGACGGCGCAGCCGGCCCGGTCGTCCAGCGCCTTGCCCTTGAAGAGGCGGCCCAGCACTTCGGAGCGGGAATCGAAGGCGGCATAATCGCCCACCCGCACCACCGCTTCGGCATCCTCCCTGTTTTTGGCGCCGATGTCAATGTACATCTGCTCGACGCGGACGACCTGGCGCTCTTCTTCCGGGGTAAGGAGGTGTACGGCTTTCAGCCCGATGATGCCGGGTATGCCGTCCTTGCCCACCAGGACGCGCTTACCGGGCAGGACACGGGGATCGATGCCCCCGACCGGGCGGAAGCGGAGCATCCCGTCTTTTCCCACCTGGACGACCATCAGGCCGATTTCGTCCATGTGGGCGGCCAGCATCACCCGGTGGGCCGGCTCTTTCCGGGTGCGGACGGTAGCGATCAAGTTCCCCAGGCTGTCCACGCGGCAGTCGTCCACGTGGGGGCGAATTTCCTCCAGCAAGATTTCGCGGACGGCGTCTTCATTTCCCGAGACACCCCGGGCATCGGAAAGTTTCTGGAGCAACAAGGTTTTCCTCCGTTCTGCTAACGGGAGAGGTCCACTTCATCCAGCCGGGCAATGGTCAGGGCAAGCAGCCTTCCGGCACGGCGGACGTCGTTCAGGTCCAGCGTTTCGACCGGGTTATGCATATAGCGCAGAGGGATGCCCAGAAGTCCGGTGGGCACCCCACTACGGCTGACCTGGATGGCCCAGGCGTCGGTGCCGGTGGGGCCGGGAGCGGCTTCGATCTGGTAGGGGATCTCGTTGCGGCGGGCTGTTTCCACCAGGGCCTCGAAGACCTTGGGGTGAATGTTGGGCCCGGTGGCGATGGAAGGGCCTTTGCCCAGTTCCACGGTGTCGGTATCGGGTACGCCGGGCATATCGCCGTGGGTGACGTCGATGGCGATGCCCATGTCGGGGGCGATGCCGAAGGTACTGGTGATGGCCCCGCGGATGCCGATCTCCTCCTGCACCGTGGCCACGGCGTAGACGTCCCAGGTGTGGCGTAGCCGGCCCAGTTCCTCCAGGCAGACCACAATGGCCACCACGGCCGCCCGGTCATCGAAGGCCTTGCCGGCCATCCGCTCGTTGCGTAGAGATGTGCAGGGAACGCGGAGGGTAATGAGGTCGCCGACGTGGACCTCCGCTTCCACCTCCTCGGGGGGCAGGCCAATGTCGATGAGGAGTTCCTCCATCTTCGGCACCTGGTTCCGTTCCTCCGGGGTGAGGACATGGGGAGGGCGGGTGGCAACGATGCCCGGGTAGGGCTTACGGCCGTGGACGATGACCTCCTGACCGGGGAGGATGCGGAGATCGTAGCCCCCCACCTCGGTAAAGTGGAGGAAGCCCTTTTCGATCTGGGTGACGATGAGGCCGATTTCGTCCATGTGGCCGGCCAGCATGACCTTACGGCGGGGTTCCGGGCCGGTGCCGCGCTTCAGGCCGATGAGGTTGCCCATGGCATCGGTGCGAAGTTCATCCACATAGGGGCGCATCGCCTCGGCGATCCGCTCGCGCACTTCCATCTCGTAGCCCGAGACGCCCTCGGCCTCGCTGAGTTCTCGGAGCAATGCCGCAATATCCAAGGTGATCCTCCTCGTCTGAAAATGCGAGGGCATTATAGCACCGGGAGGAATTTTTTTCAAATGGGGTATAGACATTTGCGATGAGATGTAGTATAATAGAAACAGAAGGGTCCTGGCCGTAGGCCCGGATACCGCCGCACGAAGGAACCTTTCTCTGCTGCCCGGCCGGGGCCTTGCCGGCCGGGTTCTTTGTCCGGCCAACTCCGGACAAAGAGGGGGTGGGCTATGGACGAGAGGTGCCCCGTGTGCGGAAAGACGGCTTCCCCGGAAAGGTACACGGTCGATCGTCTGGGCGTTCGCCACTGGTTCCGCCAGTGTCCTCACTGCGGCCACCGCTGGGCCGTCCAGCGCCTGGAACCCTGGGAAGATAATCCCTTCCTGCGCACCCCGACCCACGGCTGGCGGCCCGATAAATCGTGGCCGCGCTTTCGGTGATCTCAGGAGGCAAACCTTTCGGCCGACCGCCCGGCGAAAGGAGAAAGCGATGGCTCACTTTGAAAAGAGTGTGGAGATCGCCGCCCCGGTGGAAAAGGTCTGGCAATACATCGTCCGGGGGACCTCGGCCCTCGAGTACATGCCGATGGTGACCGGCTTTGAATTCACCCGGCCGGTCGAGTACCGCCCCGGAGACCGCTTCAAGATCACGCTCCAGATTCTCGGCGTCCCCGTCGAGTTCGAAAGCGAGGTCCAGGAGGAGATTCCCAACCAGAAACTGGCCTTTTCCTCCATCTCGGGGATGAAAAACAGCACCACCTACCTGCTCGAGCCCTCCCCGCTCGGCTGCCGGGTCACCTTTGTAAGCGACTATGAACTGCCGGGAGGCATCCTGGGGCAGATCGCCGACCGGCTGGCCGTGCAAAGGGCCATGGAGCAGGGGGTTTCCGAGGGCCTGGAGCAACTGAAGCGGAAGATGGAAGAGGTATGAGGCCGGTTCCCCGCCGGCGCTGGCGCTTCTGGCGACGCGGCAGCCAAGCCCTCTCTTTGGTGCTCTTCCTCGGAGCCGTCGCTTTATCCTGCCTGGGAATTGCCCCGGAAGCGGGGAGTTGGTTCCTCCGGCTGGACATGGCGGCCGGCCTGGGTACGATCCTGGCCGGCCGTGCCCTGTCCTTCGCCTTCCTTCCGGCCCTGGGGCTCCTCGTCCTTACGGTACTCCTGGGCCGGGCCTGGTGCGGTTGGCTTTGCCCGCTGGGGACGCTTCTGGAGTGGACCGGCCGGCGACATAGCCGCCTCCGGTCGGCCACCGCCTGGCGTCAGGTCAAGTACGGACTGCTCCTGGCCCTGCTGGCCGGCGCATGGCTGGACATCCCGGGACTGAGCCTGCTCTCTCCCCTATCTCTTCTGGAACGAGGCCTGGTGGGCCTCATCCGGCCGGCCCTGGGGGCCTCGGTCGGGGGCGAGGGAACCTTTCGTCCGGCCGATATGTTCCCCTCTCTTCTCCTGGCCGGCCTCCTGGCCCTGAACGTAGCGGTTTCCCGCTTTTGGTGCCGGGCCTTTTGCCCGCTGGGGGCCTTGCTGGCCCTCTTCGCCCGGCCGGCCGGACTGCGCCGGCAGGTTGAAGGCGGCTGTAACGGTTGCGGAATGTGCGCCACTTGCTGCCCGATGGGGGCCATCCGGGAGGACACCTGGGAAAGTACCCCGCAGGAGTGCATCCTCTGTCTGGAGTGCGCCGAGCGCTGTCCCCGGCAGGCCGTGGGGCTTTCGGTCAGACGTCCTCGGAGCCGCCACCCGGAGCGGGCGGCGACTTCCGCCTTTGATCCCTCCCGGAGGGCGTTTCTGCTGGCCCTGGGAGCCGGCGTATTCCTGGGTGGTCTGCTATGGGTAGGACGCGCCTGGGGCCGGTTTCCGCGTCTCCTGCGCCCTCCCGGCGCGGTAGAGGAGGAATTATCGGCCCGCTGCCTCCGCTGTGGGGCGTGCCTGGCCGCCTGCCCCACGGGGGCGCTGCGGCCGGCCCTCCTGGAATCGGGGCTGGAGGGCCTCTGGACGCCGGTTTTGCTCCCCCGACTGGGCTATTGCCGCTATACCTGTAACGCCTGCGGACGGGCCTGCCCCAGTGGAGCCATCCGTTCCCTCTCGATGGCCGAAAAACAGGCCTGGGTAATCGGCGTCGCCTGGGTGAACCCGGCCCGCTGCCTCACCTGGACGGAGAACCGGCTCTGCACCGTCTGCCGGGATACCTGCCCGGTCGTCGGGTCGGCGGTCGAACTCCAACCGGAGGAAGTGCTCAGCCCCTGGGGGGAAAGTATCCGGGTAAGGCGGCCGCGGGTCATTGCCGAGCGCTGTATCGGCTGCGGCATCTGCGAGTACAACTGCCCGGTGGAGGGGGAGGCGGCCATCCAGGTCTGGCCTCTTTCCGGCGTTGCCTAGCCCCAGATGCCGGGGATGGCCTGGCCGCAGTAGCGGCAACGGCCGGCCTCGAGTTCCACGGCATAGACGGCAAAGTGGATGCGTTCCACGATGCGCCGGCTGCAGCGAGGACAGTACGTGCTGTTGCGTTCGTGGCCGGGGACGTTGCCGATGTAGACGTAATGGAGTCCCTCCTCCAGGGCAATGGTGGCGGCCCGTTCCAGGGCCTCCACCGGCGTGGCGGGGAGACGCTGGAGGCGGTAGGCCGGAAAGAAGCGCAGGAAGTGCAGGGGAACATCCGGCCCCAGGGTAGCGGCGATCCAGCGACACATCCGACGGGTTTCGGCCGGGTCGTCGTTCAGGGTGGGGATGAGCAGGTGAACGATCTCCAGGTGGATTCCGGACTGGCCGATCTCTTCCAGTGCCCGTAGCACCGGTGTCAGTTCCGCCTGGCAGACCCGGCGGTAAAAGTCATCGCTGAAGCCCTTCAGGTCGATGACGATGGCATCCAGAAGGCCGAGAAGGGTCTGGAGCGGCCCTTGATTCAGGCTCCCGTTGGTGTGGCAGAGGGTCCGCAACCCCGCCCGACGGGCCTCCTCCAGAATGTCTAACATAAAGTCATAGAAGGCGATGGGGTCGTTGTAGGTCAAAGAGACGGCCCGGCAGCCGGCCTCCCGGGCCATCCAGACGATCTGCTCCGGGCCGGCCGGGATGTTTTCCACCTCCCAGAGGGTTCGCTGGGAAAATTCCCAGTTCTGGCAGTTCTTGCAACGGAAGTTGCACCCGGCCGTGGCAACGCAGAAGATGGTCGTCCCCGGAAGCATGTGAAAGGCCGGCTCCTTCTCGATGGGGTCGGTCTCCAGGGCGCAAGGCAGAGAGTGGACCAGGTTATAGGCCCGGCCGTCCAGATTTTTGACGTTGCGGCAGTCGCCGAATGCCCCGGGAGGGATGACGCAGTTTCGGAAACAGACCTGACACTGGACGGCATTTTCGGCCAGGCGGCGATGGAAGCGCAATGCGTGCGAGGAGGGGGGAAAGGTAGGCCCCCGGGGGGAAGAAGGGCTACAGGCCGGGAGGCTTCGCATCCCCAGGGCGGCCAGTCCCAGGCCGAGGCCGAGGCGCCCCAGCCTTTGGAGGAATTCGCGGCGGGTCCATTTTCCCTGTCCCATAGGTGGGTTCCCCTGCTTTCCCCGGCGGCAGGCCGCGGCCCTCCAGAATTATAGCCGATGGGCGGCCCGGACCGCCTCCAGCGTCCGCTCCAGGATCGGGTCGTCGGCCG
>DAOUAK010000130.1:0-38631 GCA_034433695.1 Chloroflexia bacterium | reverse complement strand
CGATGCCCGTCGTGCGATTCAGGCCGAACATCAACACAATCTCCTGGTCTGGCTCGAAGATCGGTTCCGGTCGGGTGTTACCGCCGGGCAACTATGTGCCCGCTTGGCGGCATAGTCAAGAAAGTGCAAAGATAGTAGTCGCTATGATAGCCCATTTTCACTTTGTTGGAAACTGGAGGGTTTGCCTTCGGTTGACCGACCTGTAGACCTGTGCTACAATTCGGCAAGGCTGTATCCTTCGACCGGCCCTAAGGCGGCCCGAGGTCGGGAAATACCGATGATGGAGTGAGGAAGATGTCGTCCGTCGAGGTCCTGCCAGTCCGCTCGCGCCGGGAATTGCGCGCCTTTGTCCGTTTCCCCTGGCGGGTATACCGCGACGATCCCAACTGGGTGCCCCCCTTGTTCTCCGAGCGCCTGCGCTATCTCGATCCGGCCACTGGCCCCTTCTACCGCGAGGCGGACGTTGCCCTCTTTATCGCCCGTCGGGGGCGCGAGGTGGTGGGCACCATCGCCGCCTTTGTGCCTCACAGCCGCATCGCCCGAACCGGCCGGCCGGAGGGAGGTTTCGGCTTCTTCGAGGTTCTGGACGACTATCCGGCGGCCCAGGCTTTGCTGGATACGGCCCGCTCCTGGCTGCGCGAGCGCGGCATGGAACGGATGCGGGGGCCGACCAACTTCGGCGAGCACGACTCCCCCGGCATCCTGATCGCCGGCGCCGATTACCCGCCCGCCATGCTGGAGGCCCACAACCCGCCCTATTACCCGGATTTCCTGGAGCGCTACGGCCTGGAAAAAGACCACGACCTCTACGCCTGGCGTGCCTCCCTGGAGCGGCTGGGACCGAACCTGGAAGGGTTGCCGGAGAACCTGGTCCACGTCGCCACTGCCGCCCGGCGGATGGAAGGTCTGGTCATCCGCAAGGGCCGGCTGGAGGCCTGGGATGAGGAGATTTCTACCATCCATTACCTCTTCAATGAGACCCTGAAGCACCTCCCGGACTATGCCCCCCTGAGCGCCGAGGATTTCCATCGCTTTGCCGATCCCCTTCGCCCCCTGATCGACCCCGACCTGGCCCTCTTTGCCGAATATCAGGGGCAACCGGTGGCCTTCTGTGTGGCCATTCCCGACATCAATCGGGTCCTCTGGCGCCTGAAGGGGCGGCTGTTCCCCTTCGGCTGGCTGAAGGTCAAACGGCTGATTCGCCAGATCGACGTGCTCTCCTTCAAGTTGATGGGCGTCCTGGAGACCTTTCGCCGGCGGGGCATCGACGCCCTCCTCTACGTGGAGATGATCAAGGCCGCCTGCATCCGGGGCTACAGGTGGCTGGAGGGTTCGCTCACTTCGGAGTGGAACCCTGCCGTCAACCTGCTGGCGGAACGGCTGGGGGCCGAACGCTATAAGCACTTTCGACTGTACCAGATGCCGGTCTTCTAGAGATGCTGTCGAGCCAGATGACCCTGGCCGAGGCACTCCGGAGAGTTGCCGAGGCCCATCCGAAACGGGAAGCGCTCGTCTGCGGGGAAACCCGTCTGACCTATGGACAACTCTGGGAACGCATCGGGCGGATGGCCTCCGGCCTGGAGGCATTAGGGGTAACCCGAGGGGATCGCGTCGCGCTGGGGCTTGCGCCGGGGATCGAGTTTGCCTCCATCTTCTTCGCCACGGTCGGCCTGGGAGCGGTGGTGATGCCGCTGAACCCCCAGATGCGGCCGGCCGGACTCCTGGAGATGCTGCGCGATGCGGAAGCCAGGGTGGCCATCTTCGAGCGGGTGCCGGAGGAAGTCGAGGCGTCCCTTCCGGCCGTCCACTGGGTCGCGGCGGCGGAAAATCCAGAGGGCAGGGTGAGCCTGGACGAACTCCTGGCCTATCCCCCCCGCCCCCTGCCTCCGCCGGGGGGGGCATCCGACCCTGGTGCCCCTGCTCCGGACGACCTGGCGGCCCTCCTCTACACCTCCGGGACGACCGGCCGGCCCAAGGGAGCCATGCACAGCCACCGCAGCCTCATCGCCCCCGTGGTGGCGAGCGTGAAACTGCGCGAACTCTGGCTGCGCCGCTTCAACCCGGGCCAGGCCCTGGATATGGCCCGCGCCGTCATGCGCTACGGCACCCGTCTGCTCCGGGCGGCCGGCCGGCCACAGACCTTCCTTTCCACGACCGGCTGGCACACGATCACCGGCCTGGAGGTGCTTCTCCAGGCGCTTCTCATGGGCGACCGACTGGTTGTCCTGCCCCGCTTTCACCCCCGGGAGGCGCTTCGCCTGGTCGAACAGGAGCGGGTCACTATCCTCATCGCCGTCCCGCTGGCCTACCAGGTGATGCTGGGCATCCTCGAACAGGAGAACTTTGACACCTCCTCCCTCCTCATCTGCGCCACCGGCTCCGCTCCCTGTCCACCGCACCTGGCGCGGGCCATCCGGCAGCGCTTCGGCTGTGCGGTCCACATCGGCTTTGGAGCGACAGAGACGGCCGGCGGCATCGCCGCCACGAGCCTGGCCGACTCGGACGCAGAGCAGACCGAAACGGTGGGCCGGCCGATGCCCGGCGTGGAGGTGCGAATTGTGGACGAGGCGCGCCGGCCGCTTCCTCCGGGGGAAATCGGCGAACTGGCCTGCCGCTTCGAAGGGGTGATGCTCGGTTACCATCGTGCTCCGGAGCGAACGGCCGAGGTGCTGGACGACGAGGGATGGTACTATACCGGAGACCTGGCCTGGATGGACAAGCGGGGTTACCTGCACATCGTCGGGCGCAAGAAGGACATGATTATCCGTGGCGGGCAGAACATCTACCCGGCAGAGATCGAGGCGTACCTCACCGCCCATCCCAAGATTCGCCAGGCGGCGGTCGTCGGCGTGCCGGGGGCGCTGGGGGAGGAGAGCGTATGGGCCTTTATCTGCCTGGAGGAGCGGGCCGAGATGACCGTTCAGGAAGTGCTGGACTATTGCCGGGCCGGCCTGGAGCCGTTCCAGATTCCCAGTCAGGTGCGCTTCTTGCCGGAGTTGCCCCAGGGGGAACCCGGCAAGTCGCAGAAGTTCAAACTGCGGGAAATCGCGCAGGCCGAACAGTCGGAGGCATAAGATGACCGAAATGCTCTCCTTTGAGGAATTCCGGCGGATTTTGGCCCAGGAGTTGCAGATCGAGGAAAGCCGGGTGGTCCCCGAGGCCTCTTTCGTCCAGGACCTTCAGGTGGACTCGCTCCGCCTGGTGGAAATGTTCCTGCGGCTGGAAGAGGCCGGCCTCTCGATTCCGCTGGAAGAAGCCTGGGATGTGGAGACGGTCGAAGATGCCTACCGGATCTACGTCCGGCAGTTCGAGGCCGGGATGGACCTGCGACCCCTGAGGCCCTGAAAGCAGCGGCACGGCCGTGGAGGCAGGCGTCTCGCCTGACGTGACGGCTGTGCCACAAAGGAGACTCCCGTTGAACGTCCTGGAGATCATCGGTGCCGCCATCGCCCTCATCCTGGGCCTGACGATTCACGAGTTCGCCCACGCCTGGACCGCCAACCGCCTGGGCGACCCCACGCCCCGCTGGGCCGGCCGGGTCACGCTCAACCCTATCGCCCATCTGGACCCCATCGGTGCTCTGATGCTTTTCCTGATGATTCTGGGCCGTGCTCCTCTGGCCTGGGGGAAACCCGTCCCCATCAACCCCATCTATATGCGCTGGGGCCGGCGCGGGGCCGCTCTGGCCACCCTGGCCGGCCCGCTTTCTAACGTCCTCCTGGCCCTGACCGTCGCCCTCCTCTGGCGCATCATCCATACCGCGACCGGCCTGACGCTGCCCCCCTCCTCGGGTGCTACCATCCTTCTCGGCAGCCTGATGGTCTATAACATCGTCCTGGCTGCCTTCAACCTGATCCCCATCCCTCCCCTGGACGGCTTCGGCATCCTGGAGGGCCTGGCTCCCTTCTCCTGGGAACGTTTCCTGGCCCCGCTACGCCAGTACGGGGTATGGATTCTCCTCGTCCTGATCCTCAGTTCCAACCTGGTGGGCGGTTTCAGCCCGCTGGGTGCGATCTGGCGCCCCATCTTCGAGGCCCTGTGGGGTGTGGTGGTATGGGTGGCCGGATTCCGTTGAGCGTCGGGCGTGGAATGTTCGCTATGCCGAGGAACCGATACCTGGCTGTTCCTCCGGCGGCAGGTTCTCCTGGGCGAAGGCTATTCCCCCCTTCTCCACCACAAAGCGCGCCAGAACGGCCCGGATCGCCTGTTCGGTGCTTCGTTTGTCCGAGACCGTATCGTCCACGAACTTTCTCAGCGCCTCACGGTCGCCGGCGGGGGCCAGGTCCACCGCCCGACGGGCCAGATCGGCCAGTTTCCCCACATCCAGAGCCTGCATCAGCCGGGCCACCAGCGCGTCCCGTTCGGGAGGCCGGACCGGCGCCGGCAGTCCCTTCTCCGGAGGAAGCCCACACAGCATCCGGGCAAACCCCTGTCCGCCCGTCTCCAGGATGGCCAGGGCCATCGCTTTCTGCACCACTTCCGGCGGGATGGAGGGATTGGCCATGGTTTTGTTCAGTTCCTCGATCTTGGCCTGCTCTTCCTCCCGGCTAAAGGTGCCGCGAGCCATCACGGTGTAAAGCGCCAGGTTATAGAGGGTCTTTTCGTCGGGGAAACGGCGAATCAGCGGCTCGATCGCGCTCTCCCGCTCCCGCATGAGCGCCAGGTCAATCTGGGTCTTGCAGATGCTCTGGAACTGTTCATAGAGCCAGCCCAGGTTAAGGCTCAGGTCGCGCTCTTCCCCGCCTTCGCCGAACTGTTTGGCCAGGACGAAGCGGGTACGAATGATGGCCTGAAAGCCCACCCCCACCGCCAGCACCAGGAGGAACAAGTCGGCCTCGGGTGCATAATAACGGACGATGGCCAGGACGAGGGCCGCCACCACACCGTTGATGCCGATCAGCCCCAATCCCCACCCGGAAGTGATCGCCTCCAGAGGATAGTTCGGGAAGGTGGAACCCAGTTCGGCCAGGCCGACCACCATGCCCAGCAGGGCCACCACGATATAAGGCGTAGCCACTCCCAGCCAGTTCCAGAAAGTCTGCGGCCGGGCGACGCCGGCCGGCAGGGGAGCGGTCAGCGTGAGCACGGCAAGGAGCGCCCCGACAACGAAAAGAAGCACCGCGACACCCACGATACGGCGTGCCATCTCGTCCTCCTTTCGGGCTGTGCGTGAAGGGACAAGGCATACCTTGCCCCTACATTAAATCCGAACCTGCTGCCGAAGCCTCTCGTGGACCTCGCTGGTCAGGATGACCAGTTTTCCGTCGGGACTGGTGGGGGTGTCGCGCAGGACGATAAAGCCGGATTTCTCCAGTCTCTCCAGTGTATCGAACGTCTCCGCCGGCGGCGTAAGGGTCTGCACGGCGATCTCACTGGGCGTCATCGCCCCACTACGACCGAGCAACTCGATGATACGCTTTTCGTTCGGCTTGAGGCGCAGTTCCATTGTCTACCTCCCGGAGGGCAAAGCGTTGAACGGCTCTCAATAGGATTAGGAGTTACGCAGTTGAAGGACAGCCCACCAAGATCCAGGGCCCAGGGCCTTTCGATATAAGGGGCAAGCCTCTGGCGACCACCGGATATAGCACTAGAAGTACCCAAAGTCCTGGTATGATTGTAGTGCAAAAGAGGTTCGGCGTCAAGAGCAACCGACTCCACCACGGGAAATTTCCCTTTGTGAGCCTCCTCGGCTACATTCCTATCTTTGCCTCCAAGTTTTTCGAAAACACCCGTGACCAGGAAGGTGACTTCAAGCGGCTCATTCCGCATGGGCGCTTTCCTCGCATACCCGGCGCGCCAGTTCCTCACCCAGGAGCAAAGCGGCCAATTTACGACGCAATTCGGCTTCGTCGGCCTGCGGATACCGAGCGCGCAGACCGGTGAGGGCAAGCAGGCGAGCAAAGGCGTATAACTGCGCCAACATCTCCATCTTACGCGTCGGGCTGGCCTGCCGCAGCAACTGGATTTGCAGGGCCTCCATCTTGGGGTGGGTATCCGAAAGAGTGGTCCGTTTACCCATACATCGCGCTCCTCAACGGAGATACCCCAAAGGCGAAGAGCATATCGTTTAGGAATTACGTAGCCGGCTAAGCCCTTTCCATAGTTATAATTACTGTACCACGAAGGCGGAGGTTTGTCAAAATAGCGCGTAGGACTTTTTGATCGGACTTGACTATTCGGGAAAATACGGGTACAATATAAACAAATCATACTGGAAACCAAGGAGGTAGTCATGACACTCCGGGGGAGTTCCGGCAGCAGGTTCAAACTGAAACTGAGCCGGCCTATGCTCATCGCGATCGGCCTCATCACCCTCTTGCTGATCATCGTGGTCGCGCTCTTCCTGCTCCTTCCGCTCTTCAAACCAGCCCCGCCTTCGCCAGTGGCAAAGGTCGTCTCCTCCCCTACCGCCGTCGCCACAGCGCCGGCCACGGAGGCTGCCCCGGCAGCCGGCCCGACCCTCACCCCGCACCCCACAGTTGCCCGGCCGGCCGCGACCGTGACCCCGGTTCCCACCTTCGCCCCCGCCCCGACCGGCGTCGGCGTGGTGACCGGGGCCACTCCCACGGCAGGCGTCGGCGGCGGAGAACTGCCCGGCGGGGCCAGCGGCCTGGGCTGGGAAATCCTTCTCCTCATCCCGGCCGGCCTGCTCCTTCTGGCCGTGGCAGCCTGGTGGCGCTGGCGACGGGCCCATACGGCGGCGCGGTAGGAACGGATGCACCTCTGGCGTCCTGTCCGCTCCCCCGGAAGCCTCTTCGCCTTCCTGATGGCCGCGTCTTCTCTCATCCTGGCCACCGGGTTGGCCCGGGCGGCGATTGCGCCTGTCTCCGGGCTTACTTTCTGGTTGCTCCTGGGGGTCCTCCTCCTCTGTTCCCTGGGAGTGCTCCTTTTCTACTGGGGCGTGGCCCTGCTGACCCTGCGGTACACCTTTGACCGCAACGGCCTGACCATCCACTGGGGAGGAAACCGGCAGGTTATCCCCATGAATCGGGTCAGAGCAGTTCGCCCCTGGGCCGAAGGGGAAAAGGTCCGCGAGCGGGGATTGCGCTGGCCCGGCTGCCACCGGGGTCGGGGACGTTCGGCCGAACTGGGGACGGTGGAATTCTATGCCACGGCCGGCCGGCCGGCCCAGGTCCTTGTCTGCACCGAGGGACACACCTACGTCCTCTCCCCCCGCCGCCCCGAAGAATTTATCCGCGAGATAGACCTCCGCCGCCGCCTGGGCATCACCCGGCAACTGGCCCAGGAACGCATCCCCTGGTGGCCCCTCCGCTGGAGCATCTGGTCCGACCGACCCCTGCTCTCCATTCTGGCCACGGCCCTTTTGCTCAACCTGGCCCTCCTGGCCCTCCTCTGCTACCGCTTCCCGATCCTGGATCCCCAGGGGCCGATCCACTTTACCCAGATTCTGGAAGCCGAGACCGTGCGCACCATCCCCGACTATATCGCCCCGTCCCAGGACCTTTTCAAACTGCCCGCCTTTGGCCTCCTTCTGCTCGGAGGCAACTTTTTCCTGGGGCTCTTGCTTCACCGCCGCGAGCGGGCGCTGGCCCTCTTCCTGGCCGTGATCGCCCTGGCGGTGCAGGTCCTTTTTGGCCTGGGAACCCTTTATATCCTCACCCGCTGGCGCCCGCCCATCTTTTAGTGTTGCGTCCCGCCCCACACGCGCTTCTCACCGCCCAGACGGGCCGGCATCGCTATCTCCTGCCCCCACCCCGGAACCGCACAAGGCTAACGCACCCCCGTGAGGCGGTATAACTCCATCCGCCCCATCCGAACGACCGGGACGGCCCGGACCTCGGCCCGGAGTTCCGGAAAGAGGCCCTCCAGGCAGGCCAGGTAGGAGACCTTTCGCCCTTGCAGATAAGCGGCCAGGCCGCGCCAGTCCCGCGTCGCCACCAGCGGGGTCTCCTCCGGCTCGATCAGGGCCAGGATGTCCACCACCCGATGCTCCCCGAAGTAGCCGATGGCCCCGATGTCGTGGGAGGCGACGACGGCTTCCGCCGGCAGATGCCCGGCGATGTAGCGCCCCATCGCCACCTGCGAGGTCAGGATCTCCCGGCAGAGGGGAATGTAGAAACCGATGCCGATGACCACCCCGATCAGGAGCAGAAAAGCCCCCAGAAGCAGGAGAAACCGTCGCCCCAGGCGGGGCAAAGCCGAAAGGGCCTCTCCACTGGCCAGGAGGAGCGGCGGCAGGACCGGGACAAAGTGCCGGCCAAAGTGCAACACCGCCGGCAGGCGCAACGCCGCCAGGAGGAAAGTCAGGCCGGCCCAGGCCAGGCCGGGCCCCCAGGTCCACCTCCGAGTCCGGGCCATCCGGAAGATGGCCGGCGGCAGGAGGAGCGCAACCAGCGGCCACGGCCCCGGGGCAAAGGTCAGGGCGAGGTCGCGCAAGAATCCGGCCGGCGGGGGAAAAACGCCGTAATAGGCCGTCTTGGCATAGACGGTCTGGGGGAAGGGCCGGCCGCCGACCGCCAGGTGAAAAAGGATATAAGGGCCGGCCAGGGAAAGCACGGCCAGCCCGAGGCATAGAAGGTATCTCCACCCTGCCCGTCGGCGTTGCCAGACGACGACCAGGGTGAGGAGCGGGGCCTCCGGCCGCAGCCAGAGCAGGAGGCCCAGGAGCAGGCCGTCCAGGACGGCCGGGGCAGAGGTCTGCCAGGGGAAATCCAGCCGATAAAGGATGAGAAGGGCAAGGGCGGCGACGAGGGCCGTCTCCATGCCCTCCACACCGGCCCAGGCGATCTGGGGCGAGAGCAGGGCAGCAACCGTCAGGAAAAGGGGCCAGGGTGGCGGGAGATGCCGTTCGGCCCAGGCCCAGCATACGGCGGCCAGGGCCAGGAGGGAAACAAGCCCCAGAAACAGGGCCCAGGGCACCACCGGAAGGCCTAGCAGGTGGGGCGGGGCCATCAAAAGCGTCCAAAGCGGCGCGCTGCTGCCGCTGCTCGGTTCTCCGGGATGGAAAGCGTACTGGCCGTAGCGGACCAGGTTACGGGCATAGACCTGGTGGATCCAGGGATCGTCGAAGGGAAAGGTCCACTCCCCCAGAAGCAGGCGGGCGGGAAGAGGGTAGAGAAAGAAGGTGGCCAGGACCAGGGCCGTCCACACCAGAGTCCGCTTTCGCAACGACGGCCGGCCGTTCCCCGAGGCCATCGTGCCCCTCACTCCAGACGGTAAACTCGAACCTCACCCCCTTCCCAGAGCAGGGTGAAGGGGGCAACGGCTTCGCCCTCGTAGAGCCGACGCAACGCTTCGGGCCACATCCCCTTGAAGCGTCCTGCCAGCACCAGATACCGCACGCCGTACTGCCGGGCGATCTCCAGGAACAGGGGCGGCTCCTCATAGGGGATGCCGACGGCCGGCCGCTCCCCATAGAGCACAACGGCCATCGGGTCCTGGGCCATAACCACCGCATCGGGCGGGGTGTGCTCCCGGACCCAATCGCCCACCTGTCGCCAGAGCGCCGGGTTGGAGCGCACCGCCTCCAGTTGCCGGCCTCCGGCTACCAGGCCCACCAGGAAAGCGGCGGCGGCCGCCAGGGCCAGGAGGAGGGCGTGGAGCCGGCGGGACGCATGGGGGGCGAGCCGGCGGGACGCCCCCTCGGCCAGATGCTGAAGCCCCAGCGCCACGCCGGCATAACCGGCGGGCAGGAAGGCCGCGAACGAGCGCGACCAGGTGCCGTGCAGGACGAGGAAGGGAAAGGCGCCGACCAGGGCCAGAAGGAGGACGACCGGGTAGAAAAAGGCCGGCCATAGAGGCGGCCGCCGCCGATGGAAGAGCGCGGCCGCCAGCAGCGGGACGACTTCCCAGACCTGGAAATCGCCGGCCAGCACGGTCAGGACCGCCCCCAGGGCCGAAAGGCGCACCGAAAGGAACGCTCCTACCCCCTGCCCCCAGAAGGCAGTCCAATCCGCCTGCGGCCGGTAGGTAAAGAGTTGACGATAGTCCTGCATGGTCAGGAAAAAGGCCAGCGAAACCGGTGTGGGCCGGCCGAAGAGGAGGAGGTTTCGCCCATACCAGAACAGGACGGGCAGGAGGAAAAGCGCCGTCCCTAAAAGGACCATCTTCCAGGGGAAAGGGGTCCGGCGATGCCGGCTGAAGAAAAACGCCGATGCCCAGAGGACGGGCAGCAAAAGGAGGCCGTCGTTGCGGGTAAGGGCGGCCAGGCCGCCCAAGAGACCGCCGGGAAGCAGCCAGCGCGGGTCGCGCTCGACCCGTCCCAGGGTATAGAGTGTCGCCCCACCGACCAGGGCATAGGCGGTGTAGCAGTCGCTATCCACCCAGTGCACCGTTACCACCCCGGCGAAGGCGGTCAGGATACCGGCGAGGGTGGCCCAGGGGAGGGAGGCCCCGGCATCGCGGGCAAAGCGGAAGGAGAGGAGTGGCAGGAGCGCCGCCAGGAGGACCTGGGCCGCCTGGGCGAAGCGAAAGGTCGGGCCGAAGAGGAGGGCCGGGGCCATAAGGAGGGAGGGCAGCGGCATCCAGAGATCGCCGGCCGGCTGAGGAAGGGAGGAGGGCGGCTGGAAAAAGTGCCAGACGGCCTCCACCGCCAGCCCTCGCCCCTGGGCCAGGTTGCGGGCTACCAGAAAGTAGTAGGAGGCATCTACATCCAATGGCCCTTCTACCTGACTGGCCGCCGCACCCAGCACCAGGACGCTCAGGAGGTAGAGGCCCAGAAGGAGCCACCAGGGGGCTCTGGAGGCGTATGGCTCGGACATCGGTGTATCCCGCTTGCCGCCGAGGGCAACCGAGGGGAGCAGAGCCGGCCTACCGTCGCGGTTTGCAAAGGATTTCCAGGATACGCAGATCGAAAAGGCTGTGGGTATTGGCCGGACGCACGACGATCGCCGTATCGGCACCCCGCCCGGTTCCGGCGATGGCGATGACCTCCTCATCGGTGCGGATAAGGCCGGCATCGGCCGCCATCAGGGTAATCTCCACCGCCACCTTCATTCCCTCTCCGAAGAGCCGCAGGGCGTGGGCGATGATCTCGTCCACCTGGTAGGTGCCCAGTTTCTTGCGGACGGCCCGGCCGGCCCCGCCGAGGGCGTGGGTCGCCGTGAGGATGGACACGCCGGCCTGCTCCAGAAAGCGCCGGTTCTCGAGGGTCAACTCCTGGACGTTGGGTTCCCGGAAACCGGTAACGTGGGTGACGGCCACCAGCCGGCAGCCGGAGAGGGCCCTGGCGGCGCGCACGGCGGTTTCCCCACGGGTCGTTGCCACCACGATGCTCTGTAACCCCAGTTCGGCGGCCCGCCGCCCGGCGATCTCCAGGACGCGCTCGGTGTTGGCCGGCCCCGGCGCATCGAAATAAACCGTCGGTATCACCTGTTCGGACATGGCATCCTCCGGATGTTCAAGGAAGAATCCAGGGAAACTTCTCCGGAATGGGGAGAAGCAGGTAAATATCTACATAATGCGTCTCCCATAACCCTTTCCCCCGGTCGGCATCGTCGAAGCAGAGGTCAATATGCCGGCCCTTGATGGCCCCGCCGATGTCCTCGGCGGCGCCGAAGCCGTAGCCGGGGATGTACATACGGGTGTGCAACGGAATCACCCGGGGGTCCACGGCGACAATGCCCCGGGTGGCCCGCTTGCCGGTGTAGGTGATGCCGTAGGTGGGGTCGTCGGGCGATTTGTCGCAGGTGCTGGGGTAGTACGAGGTGGCCCAGACCCGTATCTTGCGCCAGTACTGGACCGGGCCGTCCGGGGTCTCCAGGGTGCGGATAACAATGCGGGTGCCGTAATAAAAGACCTGGTCCACCGGCTCGCGGACGATCCGTTCCCCCAGGTAAGTGCGCCGGACTTCGCGGCCGTCCTCGCAGGTGATGCGGATGACCTCCTGTCTCAGTCCCTCCTGGCCGGGACGCAGGCGGTGATGGTCCAGTTCCAGGCCGGGATCGGGCAGTTGCAGGTAGCGGAAGGGAATCGGGCTTTCGACGACCTGGTCATAGGTGGTCACCCGAATCACGCGGACGGCCATCCCGGAGTACAAGGGTGTCTCCGGTGAGGGTTCCACCCGGTCATCCGGGAGCAGGCTCAGGCCCTCCTGCCGGAGGAGTTCGGCCACCGTTCGGGCGTGGGTGCGGGTAGTGTAGGTGCGGCCGTCGGCGGTGAGGGTGATGGGGAAGGAGCGGGAGATATCGATGTGCAGGCCGGCGCTTGTGGCCGTATCCAGGGGGGGATCGACCTGGTCGGCCCAGAAGAGGGCCAGGCCGGCCTCTTCCAGCGCTTCGCCCACCGTCGCCGCCGTCGTGCGGACCTCCAGGTCCACGCCGTCATCGTGGACATGGAGCGGTACGGCGCGGACGATCTCCAGGTGCAGGGAGGGCCGTGGGGAGGCCGGGGCGGCCAGATGGGAAGCCCCGGGGCGGGAGAGAAGGCGCAACATCGTCCCGTCGGCATAGGCCGATTCATCCAGGAGGCGAGAGTTGACGTACACATCGTCTCCGGCCTCGAGTGAGACCCCGGCGAGGGCCAGCGCCTCCAGGACGGAGCGTGGCCGACCGTAGAACTGTACTTCTCGACCATCGGCCCGTACCACGACCGGAAAAGCCCTTTGGACAACAATGGGTTGCCCAGGCTGCCAGGGGGCCTCCGGAGGGGGGTAGACCTCATCGGCCGGGTTGAGGACCAGCCCGGCCTGCCGGAGCACACCGCCGACCAGACGCTGATGGGTACGTAGCGAAAGAACCTCCCCGTCCACAACGACGGTGGCGTTTCGGGCGCTGGCCTGATAACCCCAGACGGCCGCTGCAAAAAGCAGGACGAAGCCGGCCAGAGCAAGGAACGGTCGCCAGGGATAAGCGCGCACCGGCTCCCTTCTTTCTATCTCGTCGAACAAAATATTCCAACCTCCTTCGGGCAAGGCCATGGCGAATTTCCCTTTCGGACGGCCAAACCCGGCCAGGGTAAAGCGCTACCTTGCCCTCAAATTATACCACAGGGTTGGGAAAAAGCAAAAATCTGATCGGCGCACTTGCGCCTCCGGGGATGTAATGGTATAGTTGGCATCGGCAAAAGGACTTTTGGAGAGCAGAAATGGCCGAGGACATCTTTTCTGGAAAAAAGGTCGGCTCCGTCCTGGTCGTCGGCGGAGGTATCGCCGGCCTCCAGGCGGCCCTGGATCTGGCCGAAAGCGGCTTTCACGTCTACCTTCTGGAAAAGGAGACGGCCATCGGCGGCCACATGGCCCAACTGGATAAAACCTTTCCCACCAACGACTGCGCCATGTGCATCGTTTCCCCCAAACTGGTCGAGGCCGGCCGCCATCTGAATATAGACATCCTGACCAATGCCGACCTGGTGCGCCTGGAAGGCCGCGCCGGCCACTTTACCGCCACCATCCGCCACCGCCCCCGTTACATTGACCTCCGGAAGTGCACCGGATGCGGCGAATGCGCCCAGGTCTGCCCCATTGTCCTGCCCGACCCCTTCAATGCCTTCCTGGGGGAGCGCCGTGCTGCCTATAAACTCTATCCCCAGGGCGTCCCCAACGCCTATGCCATCGCCAAGCGGGGGATTTCCCCCTGCCGCGACGCCTGCCCGGCCCACCAGCGCGCCCAGGGCTATATCGCCCTGATCCGCGAGGGGCGCTATGAGGATGCCCTGCGCGTCATCAAGGAGGACAACCCTTTCCCCGGCATCTGCGGGCGCATCTGCAACCACCGCTGCGAAGATGCCTGCAACCGGGGCAAGGTGGATGAGCCGATCGCCATCTCCGCCCTCAAACGCTTTGTGACCGACATGGTCTACGCGCAGCCCCGCAAGCCGGTGGAGCCGGTGCCCCGTCGTTACCCCCAGCGCATCGCCATCGTCGGGGCCGGGCCGGCCGGGCTAACCTGCGCCCAGGACCTGGTGAAACTGGGCTATGGGGTCACTGTCTACGAGGCCATGCCGGTGGCCGGCGGGATGCTCCGCGTCGGCGTGCCCGAGTTTCGCCTGCCCTCCTGGATCGTGGACCGCGAGGTGCAGGACATCATCGACCTGGGTGTGGACCTGCGCCTCAACCACCGGGTGGAAAATCTGGACGAACTCTTTGCCGAAGGGTATGATGCCATCTTTTTGGCCGTAGGGGCGCATGAGGGGTACAAGATGCCCATCCCGGGGGCCGACCTGCCGGGAACGATGGTGGCCATCCACCTTCTGCGCGATGTCCGCCTGGGCCGGCCGGTGGAAGTGGGCCGGCGGGTGATCGTCGTGGGCGGCGGAAATGTGGCCCTGGACTCGGCCCGGACCTCTCTGCGCCTGGGGGCCGAAGAGGTCACCATCGTTTACCGCCGCTCGGAAGAAGAGATGCCTTCCCGCCGGGAGGAACTGGAGGCTGCCCGTGCCGAAGGGGTACGGTTCCGTTTTCTGACTAACCCGGTGCGCATCCTCGACGGTGGGGATGGGCGGGTAGGGGCGGTCGAATGCGTTCGGATGAAATTGGGGGCACCCGATGAAAGCGGCCGGCGTCGGCCCGAGCCAATCCCCGGAACCGAGCATACGCTGCCGGCCGATACGGTCATCTTTGCCATCGGTCAGGCCGTCGGTCTCTCCTTCATCCCCCCGGATAGCCGCATCGGGGTCACCCGCACCCAGACGATCGATGTGGACCTGCGCACCCTGGCCACCGGCCGGCCGGGCGTCTTTGCCGCCGGCGACGCCGTCACCGGCACCGCCTTCGTCATCGAGGCGGTGGCGGCCGGCCACCGCGCCGCCGAGAGCATCCACCGTTACCTTCAGGGCTTGCCGCTCGAGCCACCTCCCAAGCCCCCTCTTCCCGTCGCCCACCTAAGCGAGGAAGAACTGGCCGAACGCAAGGCCCGCGGCGAAATCCACGGGCGGGGACGCGTCCCCATGCCGGAACTGCCGCTCGAGGAGCGTTTCCGCCGCGACGAGCGGACGGGCGAATTCATCGAGGTCGAACGCGGCTATACCCCAGAACTGGCCCAGGAGGAGGCCGCCCGCTGCCTGCAATGCGCCCTCTGCTCGGAGTGTCTCTCCTGTGTCTACATCTGCCAGGCCAATGCGGTCAACCACGAGGACATCGAGCGCATGGAGGAGATCGAGGTCGGTGCCGTCATCCTGGCTCCCGGCTACGAACTTTCCAACCCCCGGACCTACCAGGAATACGGCCTGGGCCGTTACCGCAATGTGATGACTTCCCTTCAGTTCGAGCGCCTCCTTTCCGCCTCCGGCCCCACCCAGGGGCACGTCTGCCGTCCCTCCGACCACCGCTCCCCCCGGCGGGTGGCCTGGCTCCAGTGCGTGGGCTCCCGCGATCAGGAGCACGCCTACTGCTCCTCGGTCTGCTGCATGTACGCCATGAAGCAGGCCATCATCGCCAAGGAGCACGACCCGACCCTGGAAGCCCACATCTTTATGATGGATGTGCGCGACTTTTCCAAGGGCTATAGCGAGTACTTCCGCCGCGCCCGCGACCGCTACCACATCGCCTTCACCCGCTGCCGCATCTCCTCCCTGAAGGAGGACCCGGCCACAGGCGACCTTCTGCTCACTTACCAGGACGAAGGCGGGCAGATGCTCACGGAGCGCTTCGAGATGGTCGTCCTCTCTGTGGGCATGGAGATACCCGAATCGATCCGCGAACTGGCCCGTGTCGCCGGCGTGGAACTGAACGCCCACGGCTTCGCCTGGACCGAACCTTTCTCTCCCACCGCCACGAACCGGCCCGGCGTGTTCGTCTGCGGCGCCTTTGCCGCGCCCAAGGACATCCCCGAATCGGTCATCGAGGGGAGCGGGGCGGCGGCCCAGGCCATGGCCCTCCTGGGCGACGTGCGCTGGACGCGGACGCGGGAGCGCGCCTATCCTCCGGAGAGGGACGTCAGCGGCGAGGGGATACGGGTGGGGGTATTCGTCTGCCACTGCGGAAGCAACATTGCCGGGGTCGTAGATGTACCGGCGACGGTGGAATACGCCCGGACGCTGCCCGACGTGGTCCATGCCCAGAACCTGCTCTATGCCTGCTCGGAGGACGGGCTGCGGGCCATCCAGGAGGCCGTCCAGGAGCACGGTCTGAACCGCGTCGTCGTCGCTTCCTGTACCCCGTTGACCCATGAACCGCTTTTCCGGGATACCATCCGTCAGGTGGGATTGAACCCCTACTACTTCGAGATGGCCAACATCCGCAACCACTGCTCCTGGGTGCACGGGGGTCGTCCGGAGGAGGCTACGGAAAAGGCCAAGGACCTCATCCGCATGGCCGTGGCCCGGGTGCGGACGCTGGAGGCGCTCCATCGGGTTCAGATTCCGGTGACCCGGCGGGCGCTGGTGGTGGGCGGCGGCCTGGCCGGGATGACGGCGGCGCTCACGCTCGCCGATGGCGGCTTTCCGGTGACGCTGGTGGAACGTGCCGAACGGCTGGGAGGAAACGCCTGGCATCTTCATCATGATCTGGCCGGCCGCCATCCCCAGGAGTTTCTCCGGGAGCAGATCGCCCGGGTACAGAACCATCCGCTTATCGAGATCCGGATGCCGGCCGAGGTCGAGGCCTGTAGCGGCTTTGTGGGCAACTTCCGTAGCCGGGTGCGCCGGGCCGACGGCACGGTGGAGGAAGTGGCGCACGGCGTCACCATCATCGCCACGGGCGGCCTGGAGTATCGGGGAAACGGGGGCACGATCGGAACCTCGCCCGTCCTGCCGGCTCCGGGACCGGGGGAGTCCATCCTGACCCAGCGCGACCTGGAGGAGCGCCTGGCCCAGGACGATCCCGGCCTGCGCCAGGTGCGCAGCGTGGTGATGGTGCAGTGCGTCACTCCTCCCGATCAGGAATATTATTGTAGCCGGGTCTGCTGTACCCAGGCCGTGCGCAACGCCCGGCTTCTCAAGGAACGTAATCCCAAGGCCCAGGTGGTCATCCTCTACCGGGACATCCGCACCTACGGCTTCTGGGAAGTGGAATACACCCGGGCTCGGGAGGCCGGCGTGCTCTTTCTTCGGTTCGACGGGGAAAAGCCTCCCCAGGTCGAACAGAACGGCCGTCTACGTCTAACGGTGGAAGACCCGACCCTGCACGAGCCGCTGGTCCTGGAGCCGGACCTCCTGGTGCTGAGCACGGCCATCCTGCCGCAGCCCGACTACGGCCGGCTGGCCGAGACGTTCAAACTGGCCTGCTCCGGAGAAGGCTTCTTTATGGAGAAACACGTCAAACTGAACCCGGTGGACTTTGCCTCGGAGGGCATCTATCTTTGCGGCCTGGCCCACTACCCCAAGTTTGCCCCCGAGTCTATCGTCCAGGCCCAGGCCGCAGCGGTGCGGGCTGCCGCTATTCTCTCCCGACCTACGCTGGAGGTGGGAGGCATCGTGGCCGTGGTGGACGAAAGCCGCTGCACTGCCTGCCTCACCTGTGTGCGGGTCTGCCCCTACCACGTCCCGCGGATTGAACCGACCAAGGTGGGGGCCGGCGGCATCCTGGGGGCGGCGCAGATCGAAGTTTCGGCCTGTCAGGGCTGTGGCATCTGCGCCGGAGAATGCCCGGCCAAGGCCATCCAACTTTTGCACTACCGCGATGCCCAAATTATGGTCAAAACTGAGGCGCTGGTGGAAATGCCGTTGATCGTTGAAGGTTGAACGTAGAATGTGGGAACGCATCATTTCAGGGGAGACCAGAGCGGGGACGGCGGATTCCGTCGAGCGTTGAACGTTGCTCGCCGGATTTGCATCGCGGGAAGGTCTGTGGTATGATGGCCCTGTGAGGTTGTGCTTTGTGGCACAAATCGAGGCAAGGAAGCAAAACGATTTTGTGGATGCGTTTGGAGGAGGTGCGGCGATGGATTCGATCTGGCCCAGGTGTCAGAAATGTCAGCAGGGGGTGCTGGTACCGCTCTCGGATTACGGCCAGGATGGGGCCACGGTGATCTTCAAGGCCTGGGTCTGCACCAACCCGGCCTGTGGCTTCAACCTGAAGATCCACAAGGGCAACCTCTACATCAACGAGCCGGTGAGTGAACGGCCGATGTACGAGTTGCGGTAGGAGGAACGGAGGACGAGGAGGCCGGGAAAAGACGGAAAATAGATAGGGGACGTAGCCGAACGGCCGGCTGCGTCCCCTATCTATCTCCGGGATGGACGATTACGACCCATACCTTCTCTGCACGAGCGGCAGGTAAATCCGGTACGCTGTCTGAGGCAAAACCAGGAGTTGGTGAGTAGCCCTACCCTCACCACAGGGATTGGTCGCCGTCAGGGTTACGGTGTAGCGGCCCGGCGAGGCGTAGGTATGGACGACCACCTCCCCCTGCGCCGGCGTGCCGTCCCCCAGGTCCCAACTGTAGGTGATGGGCTGCGTGCCCGAGGCCCAGGCGGTGAAGGTGACGGGCAGGCCGGCCGTGGGCGTGAGCGGCTGCCAGGCAAAATCGGCCTCCCGCACCGGCTCACACGATGGGAGGACCACCAGCGGGTGGGAGGCCACCGCCGTGGCCGTCTGGCAGTTCGTCGCCGTCAGGGTCACGGTGTAGCGGCCGGGGAAGGCATAGGTATGGGTGACCACCTCCCCCTGCGCCGGCGTGCCGTCCCCCAGGTCCCAACTGTAGGTGATGGGCCGCGTGCCCGAAGCCCAGGCGGTGAAGGTGATGGGCAGGCCGGCCGTGGGCGTGAGCGGCTGCCAGGCAAAATCGGCCTCCCGCACCGGCTCACAGGTGGGAACAATTTCCAGGGCCAGGTTCAGGAGGGTGAGCGAGCCGCTGTAGACCGTGGCCGGCTCCACCTCCCCGGGAAAATAGCCGGCCGCCGAGGCCGTGACGGCATAAAAGTCCGCGCAGAGGGTCAGGGAGTAGGTGCCGCTTCCGCCTGTCGTAGCGGTGAAGACGCCTCCACCGGTCAGGGCCTCGGCCCGGACGGAGGCGCCGACGATGGGGATGGTAGTGCCGGAGATGACCACCGTCCCGGAGAGGAGGCCCGGACCCTGCCCGGCGGGATGCTCACCCTGGACCGGATAAAAGGCCAGGGCCAGGCTGTCGGTCAGCAGGGCGGGGTTGTGGAAGGCGTAAGATAGGCCGGCCGTCCCGTCGGCGTTCTCGATGCCCACGCTGGTCCGGCGGGCATCGCTGACGGTGAGATACTGCAACCGGATGGCCCCGCTATCCAGGTCGAGGATAACCTCGAAGGTCTCCGGGTTGCCGCTGGGGTAGTGCTGTACCTGGTCGTATTCGATGACAAAGAGGTGGCCGTCCACCAGTTGGGTGTAGATGGTCCCCTGGCTCCCGGAGGCCGGGTTGAGGTCGTCCCAGAAGGCATAGATGGCGTTATTGGGAGCAAAGGTGGAGGGGATGGTGTTGCCGCCGGGCCAGTTGGCTCCGCTGCTTGTGCCGAAGACCAGTTGACCGTTGGAGCCGATGTAGAGGGAGTTGTAGGCGTTCCCGTAAAAGGGAAAGGTTCCGCCGATAGAGACCCAGGTGCTGGCGTCATCGCTCAGGTAGTGGGCCTGACCGCTGGAAGTGATGTCGATCCAGGAAAAAGTCGGTCCGCAGGGGGCGGTGCTCCTGCGCAGGAAGTAGGAGGCGGCCGGCTGAAGGGCAAAATCTTCCACCCGGTTGCCCTGGACGACCACCGGACGCGCCTCCGGGACGTAGCCGGGGCTGTCGGCGTACAGCACATAGGTCCCCTGGGCTACCGAAGCGCTGTACCGGCCGGTGGCCGGATCGGTCAAGGTCTGTACCGGCGATCCCTGGAGGCTCAAGGTGGCCCGCAGCGGCGTCCCCGTGGTAGCGTCGGTTACGGTGCCCGAGAGGATGTAGACGGGGGCGGGTTCAAGGGCCAGGTCCAGCAGGGTAACGGTGTCACTGACGACCACGACGCCGGTGGCGGTCGTCGGGAGGTAGCCGTAGAGGGTGGCGGTAACTTCGTAGGTGGCCGCCGGGAGGGTCAGGCTGTAGAAGCCGGCGAGGTCGGAGAGGATGGAGCGGGAGAAGCGGCTATCGCTTCGGACGACCTCGACGCTCGCCTCGGGAAGCGCCCCTCCGGTACCGGCATCGGTCACGTGGCCGTTCAACGCTCCCAGTTGCCCAGCGGCCTGGACGGCAGCGAGGGCGTTTACGATGCCCCAGCCCCAGACGTTGTTGGGCCGGCCGTCGGGACCGTTGGGCGGACATTGCAGGTCAATCCTCGGCTCGGCGCTCTCCTCAACGGTCTGGAAGGTGGTCGCCAGATCGCCGATGAGTTCGGGGTGGGCCGACCAGAGGAGGGCGATCAGGCCGGCCACGTGGGGAGAAGACATCGAAGTACCGGAAAGAGAAGTGTATCCTCCCCCGGGCATACTCGAACGAACGCCGACCCCCGGCGCGGCCAGGTCCGGTTTCACATAGGTTTCCCCCTGGTAGACGGCCGGCCCCCGGCTGGAGAAAGAGGCGATCTGGTCGCTGGAGTTAAAGGCGCCCACGGCCAGGAGTTCCCGGTACCAACTGGGGTTGGTGAGGGTCTGGCAGCCGGAGCCGGAGTTGCCCGCCGACTTGACGACGGCGATTCCGGCCGCGTAGAGGGCTCGGGCGGCCCAAAAGAGGGTATCCGGATCGCAACCTTCGCTGCCGGGGCAGGACCAGGAGTTGTTGATCACGTGGGCGGCCAGATCCGGGCGGGGGTTCTGCCCGCTCAGGTCGGTCGGGGCCAGCATCCACTCCCAGCATTCGATATATTTGGAGGCCTTCCAGACGCCGCCGGATGAACTGACCTTGCAGGCGATCCATTGGGCTCCCGGAGCCATGCCGATGGCGTTGGTGGCGCTGATCGGATGGGCCGGGTCGTCGCTTCCGACCATCGTGCCGGTGGTGTGGGTGCCGTGGCCGTTGGGGTCGGTGGGTATCGTGTATTCGCCGAAGGCGTCGTACCAGTTGTAGTTGTGGTCAAAGTTTCCACCGCCCAGGTTGCCCCGGTACTGGCCTACCAGGGCCGGGTGGTCATACTGCACGCCGGTATCCACGCTGCCGACGACGATCCCCTGGCCGGTACAGCCGAGGGCCCAGACCTCGGGGGCGTGGACGCGGGCGATGTTCCACTCGATGCCGTCCACGGCCGGCGGACCCGGCGGGCCGGGCGGCGGGTCGTCCAGGCCGTCGAAGGAGGGGTCGGCGATGATACGGGCCACCTCCTCCCGTTCGGCCAAACGGTAGGCCAGGGAGAGGTCCCCGGTCACCCGGATGGCGTTCACCAGGAAAAAGGGGCGATAGGGCACGCCCCAGGCCGAGAGATCGGCACGGAGTCGGGCCTGGCTGCGTTCGGCGGTGGCGCGCAGGGTCTGGTACACGTAGGTGGTGCGGGCCGTGCGGCCCTGAATTGCGGCGGCGCTGAGATCGGCCTGTTCACGGAGCAGGACCAGGAAGGAATCCACACCGCCGGGGGCCCGGGCCAGTTCCTGGAAGAGGTCGGGGTCAATCTTGGGGGATGGGGCAGCCAGGAGGCCGGCCGGTAAAAATCCGGGGAGCAGGAGAAAAAGGAGCAAAATTCCGGGGAGACGTCGGCGCATGGCAACCTCCAGAGAGATATAGCCCGTTTAGGGTGTCGAAGGCGGCGTCGGCGATGGGGAGGGAGGAGTGGGAACAGCCATCGCCGGAGAAGGGGTGAGGGAAAGAGTGGGAGAAGGCGTCGGCGTCTCCTCCCAGGGAGCGAAACCGAGCGTATCCAGGTACGTCGTACCCTGGAGCCGGGTATAGCCTCCGTAGACGAGGGCGCCGGTCAAAGCCACGGCCAGGAGCAGGGCCACCATTCCCACCAGAAAGCCTTTCCAGAGGGCCATCCGGCCCACCCGCCCGAGGCCACGCACAAAGGCGAAGAGCCCCCAGAAGAGGGCCAGGCCGCCGCAGGCCAGCCAGGGCAACGGGGGGAGTCGGCCCAGCGGAGGAAGGGAAACGGGCCTTTGCAGGTAAGGACGGACGGTTTCGGGCAGGCTGTTTACCAGAAGCGGGATGCTCAGCGCGATCGGCAGGATGAGCAGGAAAAAGGGCATCAGGAGGCGGGCAGCACAGACCATATACCCCCTCATCTTTCCCCCGGCCTTGAAGATGCGGCTGAGGAGACGGGCGAGTAACCCGCTCAAGATCCAAAAAAGTGCGACGATGAGGGCGACGACTCCGCTCTGCTTGGCAATGGCTACGATGCGTTCGGAAGGGAGGCCCGAAGTCAGGGCTCCTGAGGGAAGCCGGCCCAGGGCCAGGGCCACGCCGAACACCAGCCCGACCAGGAGGACGTAGATCAGGGCCTCCACGCCCCCGGTTTCCTCCTCCGGAATGGGCTTTTCTTCCATCTTGCGCTCGAACTCGGCCAGGAGGGTCTGGCCGGCCGGTCGGGCCGGTTCCCCCCTCCCTCGGGCCGGCGCCTCGGCTTTCTTCCGCTCTTTGAGCAGACGACGACGCTCCCGGGGAGGAAGGAGCGAATCCAGGTCCTTTTGGATGTCCGGGTAATCCGGCTGCCGTTGCCGGACTTCTTCCCAGTGTCTCCGGGCCTCGTCGCGCAGCCCCAGGCGGGCACAGGCCAGGCCCAGGTTGTAACGGGCCTCCACGTGGTTGGGGTCCAGGGCCAGGGCCTCCTCGAAGGCGACCTTGGCTTCCTGATACCTTTTCTTCTCCATCCAGGCCAGACCCTGGCGATACGATTCTTCCACCTGGGCCTCCCGCTCCCGCACGGCGGGCATCTTCCTGGGGAGCGGAAGTTCCTTACCGCAATGGGGGCAGAGGCCAGTCTCCGTGGGCACGAGTTCATTGCAGGAGGGACAGATAACGGCAAAGGGGAACCCGCAGCGGACGCATTCGGTGGCAAAGTCGAAATTCAACGCTCCACAGGCCGGGCAGGGCACCCGGTTGGCGGCCGGCCTTTCCTCCGCCGGGGCAGGACGGGAGATGGGAGGGGCAACCGCCGGCTCCTCGACAGACGGAGGGGACGGTATGGGAGGTGGGGGAGGAGGTGGAGGAGGAACAGAGGGACGCTGGGACAGGCGTTTCTGCACCCAGGCCAGCCCTTGGCGGGCCCGCTCGTTTCCCGGGTTGATCGCCAGGACGTTCTCCAGGCAAATGCGCATCTCCTCCGGGTCATCCACCACTCCGCTGAGCCAGAGCCAGGCCTCCTCGTTTCGCTCGTCGCGCTCCGTCACTTCGAGCAAAAGGCGTCGGGCCCGTTCCTTATCCCCGGCCCTGGCGGCGGCAATGCCTTCCCGAAGGAGAAGGGCTATTTCTTCGCTCATCGTTTCCCCCTGATGACCATCTCTCGGCCGGCCGATCGGCGAGGATCGGGTCGGGTCGCCCCCGACCATTTCCATTCTACTATATCCCGCCCCGCCACGCAAGGGCCCATTTTGACACAATTGCGCATATGCGCTAAGATAAGTACTACATATGCCTCAATCCATGGAAGGAGGCAGCGATGAGCGAACAAAGGATTGTGCTGAATATCCCTGAAGCGGTGCTATTGGCCGAAAAGACCGATCCCGAAAGCTTTGCCCGCGAACTTCGGATGCTGGCGGCCGTAAAGTTGTACGAAATGGGTCGGCTTTCTTCGGGTCGAGCGGCCGAACTGGCCGGATTGCCGCGGGTGGAATTCCTTTTGAGCCTGCACCGTTACCGGGTCTTCCCGCTGGCCGCCGAACTGGAGGAACTGGAGGCCGCTCGTGGAGATCGCCGTTAGCAACACGTCGCCCTTGTTTTACCTGTACCGCATCGGCGGTCTGGAATGGCTGGGGCATCTGTTTCGGGAAGTCTGGGTCCCGGATGCGGTGGTAGAGGAACTGGAAGTCGGGCGGCAGAGGGGGTATGATGTGCCCGAAATCGGCGGATTGGCATGGGTCAAAGGAGTGAATCCGAGCCATATGCCGCAGGAATGGTTTGTGCCAGACTTGGGCAGGGGTGAACTGGCAACCATTGCTTTAGCATTGGAACACCGGGGACATGTGGTCTTGTTAGACGACCTTCTGGCACGGCGGATTGCGCGGGCTGCCAGGCTGGAGGTGTGGGGTACACTGCGGGTGGTGCTTGAAGCGAAAGAACGCGGGCTGATTGGACGTGTGGAACTGTATGTCGCTCAATTGATGAATGCGGGGATGTGGCTATCGGCGGAGATACGCAGGCGTATTCTGCGATTGGCCGGTGAGGCCACCTGACCCGTGCGCTTCACGGTAACGATCCCCCAATCCGTTTACGGCGTCATCGAAGCGGTTGTTTTTCGGTTTGAGTGATACGAGTCCCCTGTCAAAACGAGAGGCTGGTGTTTGCCCAGACGTTGATCCATAAAGACGGCTCGACCTCCATCGAATCCACTGGCCCTGGTGATAGACCGTTTTCTCCCACGTCACCGCCAACTTGGTCAACCGGTTGGGGCGGCCGGCCGCCCTCCCCCGACCACCGGCCCCCTCCGACTTCTCGATCGTGAACCGTAGGGACGTTTGCTCCTGCCCGTAGGGACCGCCTGGATCATCCCCAACCCGGAGACGGCCTGCGGCCGGGCATAGAAATGCGGCGATGTCGCCAGAAGGCCATCCCCGTAGGGAGGCGGCCGGTGCGCAACGCTCTCCGGGAGCGACTTCGGTCGCCGTAGATCCGGGTAAATACCGGGTGTGTCCCAATTTTGTCGGGCTGGGTAGGCGATGGCACTGCCGTCGCCTACCCAGCGGGAGAATCGACGTGACGCAAGTTGCGCAAAAGGCTAAAATGCAGTATAATACAAGCACCTGGTTTGATGCAAGATTTTTCCTTTTGCGCAAAGGCGGCGAACAACACCCCATCGGGATGCACCGGAGGAGGCGGTCCATGACGACGCTGGGAGCACGGTTGCGTCGCTTGCGGCGTGAGCGCGGGTGTACCCTCCAGGAAGTTTCCGACGGTTCGGGCCTGACGCCCTCGTTTCTCAGCCGCCTGGAACGGGGCATTGTCAACATCTCCGTGGGCAATCTGCGCAAAGTGGCGGCCTTTTTCGGCGTGCCGATCACCTTCTTCTTCACCGAAGAACTGTATCCCCGCGGCCTCGTCGTCCGGGCCGAGGAGCGTATCGTGCAGGAGGATGGCCATGAGGTTCGCCGGGCTTCCCTCCTGCCGCCGGAGGCGTCCTATCTCCAGGCCGACGTCGTTTCGCTCGCGCCCGGTGCGACCGAAACGGCCTCGCTGACCGCTTCCACCCGGGCCCTCTACTACGTCCTCGATGGGGAAATGACCTGTAGCCTGGGAGGCCAGACCATCCGACTGGGCAAAGGCGATGTCCTTTACCAGCGCCGGCCGGCTACCCTGCACTGGTCCAACGAGGGAAGCGCGGTGCTTCTGATCGCCTCCCTCCAGTCGGAGGAAAAGTAGCCTGAGGAGAGCCAGATGGGCCGGAAGTTTCGACAGACGATTCCTTCTCCTCCACCGGGGACACCCCCAACGGTTGGACGGCGTTACCGTCATTCGCCTCAGCGCGATGCCACCCTGACCTCCTTCACCGATGAGAGGCAGTATCGCCATGTCCGGGGAGAACTTGTACGCATCGCCCTCCTGGCCCTGGCGCTGTTCGGCAGCCTGATCCTGCTACGCCTTCTCTCCTCCGTCCTGGGATTTTTGCCGTAAGAAGGAGTGCCGATGGCCGAGAAAATCCTGATCGTCGAGGATGACCGCCATATCGTCACCCTGGTGCGTTACGTGCTGGAACGGGAGGGTTACCAGGTCCAAGTGGCCCGGGACGGGGTGGAGGGGCTGGAGGTCGCCCGGGAGTTTCACCCCGACCTGGTGGTGCTGGACCTCAATATGCCCCGTATGGATGGGGTGGAGATGTGCCGCCGGCTCAAGGCCGAGCAAAATCCTCTGGTGATCTTTTTGACCGTGCACACCGAACGGGAGGCGATGGCCCGGGGCTACCGGGCCGGGGCCGACGATTACATGGTCAAGCCGTTCGAACTGGAGGACCTGATGATCCGCATCAAGGCCCTGCTGGAGCGGCGGAAAGAGGGGACAGCCGGCCCACCCCCTTCACCACCCCTCCAGGAGGGCGGGTAGGCTGCGGGCGACGTCATCCCGCAGGATAACGGCCGCGTAAGGATCGGCCCAGGTCGCTTCCCGGTTGCAGAGAATCAGGGGGGCACGGGCCTGGATGGCTAACCAGGGGAGTTCCGCCGCTGGCGTCACCACGAGCGAAGAGCCGACGATCAGCAAAAGGTCGCAACGGGACATCTCCTCCCGGGCTTCTTCCAATACCTCCAGGGGCAGCGTTTCCCCGAAAAGGACCACGTCGGGCTTGATCAGGCCGCCGCAGGGACAACGGGGGACATCTTCGGTCTCCAGGAAACGTTCCAGAATCGGGTAGGCCTCGAACGCCGCCCCACAGTGCAGGCAATGGGCCGTCTGGCAATTTCCGTGCAGTTCCAGAACCCGGCGGGAGCCGGCCTGCTGATGCAGCCGGTCTATGTTCTGGGTGACCACGGCCCGCAGGACGCCGCGGCGCTCCAATTCGGCCAAGGCCTGATGGGCCGGATTCGGTCGGGCGGATCGCATCTGTCGGGCCGAAGCCGCATACCAGCGGTAAAAGGCAGCCGGGTTACGACGAAAAGCCTGGATGGTGGCCACCTCCATCGGGTCGACCTGGCTCCACAGCCCCGTGCCGGGGGAGCGAAAGTCGGGGATGCCGGAGGGTGTACTGATGCCGGCCCCGGTCAAAGCGACGGCCCGGCGGCTCTGCCGGAGCAGGGCCCTGGCCCGCAGGTAGAGGTCTTCGGACATCGCTTACCTCCTGCCCGGAACCCGGCCGATCCGGGCCACGGCCCAGGCGGCCAGGCCCTCTCCTCGCCCCAGCGCTCCCAACCCCTCATGGGTGGTCACCTGAATGCCGACCTCCTGGGGGGAGAGTCCGAGACGTTCGGCCAGGCGGGCGCGCATTGTCGGGATGAAGGCTCCCAGGCGCGGCCGCTCGGCCACCAGGACGGCGCTGACCTGCCGAGGGGACCAGCCGGCCGCGGCCAGCATCTCCACGACGCGTTCCAGGAGGTCCAGGCTGGGGGCATCCTTCCAGGCCGGGTCCGTCGGGGGAAAATGGGTGCCGATGTCGCCCAGGCCGGCCGCCCCCAGGAGGGCGTCCATGACGGCATGGGTAAGCACGTCGGCATCCGAATGCCCCACCAGCCCCAGGGGAGAGGGCACTTCCACCCCTCCCAGAACGAGACGGCGGCCGGCCCGCAGCCGGTGGATATCGTAGCCCAGGCCGATGCGAAACGGGGCGCTCTCCTCCGCAGGTTGTTCCAGGAGGCAAAGGGCCTCGGCCCGCCGCATGTCTTCCACCGAAGTCACCTTGAAGTTGTCGGCCTCGCCCGGGAAGACGGCCACCGGGTGGCCCAGGGCCTCCAGAAGGGCGGCATCGTCGGTAAAGGTCTGGGGAGCGGAGGCAAAATGGCGGTGAGCCTGGCGGATAAGGGAGAGGCGAAAGGTCTGCGGCGTCTGGATGCTCCATAGGGTTTCCCGGGGAAGAGTCTCTTCTACCAGGCCGGAAGGTGAAACCCGCTTGACCGTGTCGGACAACGGCAGGGCCGGCACGGCCGCCCCTTTCTCGGCCGCCGTCTCCAGCCCCCGCTCCACCAGGGCCGGAGTCAAGAAGGGACGGGCGCCGTCGTGGATGAGGACCCAACCTTCGCCTTCCAGCGTCTCCAGCCCCAGGCGCACCGAATCCTGGCGACGGGGGCCTCCGATGCAGAAACGCACCCGTTGCCAGCCCCGTTCATAGGCCAGCCGCCGGCCGTCCTCCAGCCGTTCCGGGCGCAGCACGACCACAACCTCATCCACATAGGGGGAAGAAAGAAGCCGCTCCACCGTTCGGGCCAGGAGGGGTACACCGGCCAGCGGAGAGAACAGTTTATCCTTCCCTCCCATCCGTCGGCTCTGGCCGGCGGCCACCACCAGGGCGAAAACGGGTTCCCCGCGAAACACCCTTTACCTCTCCTCCGACCCACCGCGGGGGGAAAGATGGGCAAAGACGATTCGGCCGGCCGATGTCGGCAGGAGGCGGCTGACGGTCACGTTCACCTTTTGCCCGATGTAGGCGCGGCCCTCGTCCACCACGACCATCGTCCCATCATCCAGATAGCCGACGCCCTGGCCGTATTCCTTGCCCTCATGAATCAGTTGCACGGTCAATTCCTCGCCGGGCTGGACGATCGGGCGCACGGCCTGGGCCAGGTCGTGGATGTTCAGGACGGTGACCCCCTGGAGCGCGGCCACCCGGTTGAGGTTGTAGTCGGTGGTCAAGATCGGGCAATGGCACAGGCGGGCCAGTTGGATCAGTTTCCCGTCCACATCCGGAATCTCCTCCACATCCAGGTCGGTGATGCGGACGGGGACAAAGGCCTCCCGTTGCAGTCGGTTGAGCACATCCAGCCCACGTCGGCCGCGCTTGCGTCGGAGGAGGTCGTCCGAGTCGGCGATGCGCTGGAGTTCACGGAGGATGAAATGCGGCACGATAAGCGGGCCGCTGATAAAGCCGCTTCCGGCCAGGTCGGCGATGCGACCGTCAATGATGGCGCTGGTGTCGAGGAGGATGCCGGCCGGCATGGGTCCACGTACACCGAGGGGTTCCCGCCGACTTGCCACCAGGCTATAAATTTCGCTTTTGCGCACCAGGGCAATGGAGACGGCGATATAACAGAGCAGGATGCTGAGGACAAAGGGAAACATCTGTCCCAGCGGCGGAGGGAGCATGGAAAGGGGCAGGGCCAGAAGGGCGGAAATGACCAGGGCGACCAGCAGTCCCAGAGCGACGGCCACCAGGTCCTCCAGGGCCACGGTACGCAACCGGCTGCTAAGGTAACGGATGGGAACGATGGTCAGGGAAGGAGTAATGAGGAGGCCCAGGCCGGCCCCGGCCAGGGTCAGGGTGGCAATGTAGCGCCAGTCTTCGCTGCGGACGGGCGTCCCGGAAATGGACAGGGCGATCCACAGGCCCAGGAAGCCGAATAGAGACATGCCCAGGACACGCACCCAGAAGGTTGCGCTGACCAGCGATTCTGAACCCCGTGCCTTCTTTTCGTTTTGTTTTCCCATCGTCCGCTCTACCCTGTGGAGGCTGGTCATCGGTTGCGCAAAACATCATAGCATACCCGGCGCCCTCCGTCAACCACGGCAAACGCCACGCATGGTTTCCCCCGGTCGTATGATCTTTTGAGGGAACGAGGGCTTGTCGGTAACATTTTACAGAAGGAATAAGGGCCTATCCGAAAATTCGGTATAGGAGGCCTTTCCAGGCCATCCGGGCAGGTTGGAATTTCCCTGCAGTTTTTCGGATGGGCTCATCATTTGCCCATCGCCACCTTCTATGGTACGATAGGCAAATAGGTGGCACCGATGGAAACAGGGCGCTTTTCCGGCTGGCTGGCGGCGCTGGAGATGGAGATGCGGGCCTGCTTTCCCGACCCGCCGCCGGCCCTGCTTCGTTTTTACGGCATGATGGCCTACCATCTGGGATGGCAGGACGCCTCTTTTCGTCCGACGGAGGGGCGTGTAGGCAAGCGCCTGCGTCCTCTCCTCTGCCTCCTGGCCGCCGAGGCGGCCGGAGGGGTATGGGAACGGGCCCTGCCGGCGGCGGCAGCAGTGGAACTGGTGCACAACTTTTCCCTGATCCATGACGACATCGAGGACCGGAGTTCCCTGCGCCGGGGCCGGCCCACCGTCTGGAACCTTTGGGGCGTCCCCCAGGCGCTCAACGCCGGGGATGCCCTCTTTACCCTGGCCCGGTCTGCCCTCCTGCGGCTGCGCCGGTACGGCTTTCCGGCCGAAACCGTCCTGGAGGCCATCGCCGTGCTGGATCGAGCCGTCCTGCGGCTGTGCGAGGGACAGTACCTGGACCTCTCCTTCGAGGGCCGGCTGGATGTGGATGAGGCCGCCTATATGGAGATGATCGCGGCCAAGACGGCGGCGCTCCTGGAGGCGGCGCTGGAACTGGGGGCGCTTCTGGGCGGCGGCGATGCGACGACGATCGCCGCGCTTCGCTCCTATGGATACGCCCTGGGGATGGCCTTCCAGGTCCAGGATGACATCCTGGGCGTCTGGGGGAGGGAGGAGCGTACCGGCAAGCCGCAGGCGGCCGACATCGTGGAGCGGAAACTGGGGTTGCCGGCCGTGCACGCCCTGGAGCGGGCCGGGCCGGCCGGCCGGTCCATCCTGGAGCGGGTCTACGGCGGAAGGGGGAAGGTGACGACGGAAGAGGTGGCCGCCGTCCTGGCCGTGCTGGAGGAGGTCGGTTCGCGTCCCTATGCCGAGGGGGTCGCGGCCCGCTACTGCGAGAAGGCACTGGAGGCGCTGGGGCGGTTGCCGGCCGGCCCGGCCCGGGAGGCGCTGGAGGAGGTGGCCCGCTCGCTCCTGGGTCGGGAGGAGTAGGGGCGAAGGGTCCTTCGCTCCTACCGGCCCCGATCTTCCGCAGCCTGTACCAGGGCACGGAAGAGGGCCAGGTGTTCCGGACGCTCGTGCAGGCGTTCGGGATGCCACTGAACCCCCAGGAGGAAGCGTTCTCCATCCCCCTCCACCGCCTCGATCACTCCGTCGGGAGCCCAGGCGACCGCCCGCAGGCCCCTTCCTGGCCGTCTCACCGCCTGGTGATGGGAGGAATTGACCTCCAGGTCCGTACGTCCCACGATCCCGGCCAGGCGCGATCCCGGCTCGATTCGCACGCGATGAAAGGTCTCCCTCGGTGCGTGGGGTAATGCCCCTTCCACCTGGGTGGGGATATCCTGGATGAGGTCTCCCCGCAGGGCCACGTTGAGCAACTGGCAGCCCATACAGATGGCCAGGATGGGGATGCAGCGGGATAGGGCCGCTTCCACCAGGGCGCGATCGCTTTTCAGCCGGCGCCGGTCGGCCAGCCGGGTGTTGGGGTGCGCTTCCTGACCGTACCACTCCGGCGGCAGGTCCAACCCGCCGGTGAGGATCAAGCCGTCCAGCCGCTCCAGGAGGACGGCAAAATCCGTGATGAGAGGGGGGAGGATAAGCGGCGTGCCCCCGGCTCGGACAACGGCCTCGGTATAGGCCGAGGAGAGGCCGACGATCTCCCCCCGTTCCGTCGGGTGAAAGTCGGCGTTCAATCCGATCAGCGGCATCATAGCCCCCCTTTCGTTCGAAGCGGCCACATTGCTCGGGGCCGTTTCAGGGAGAGGCAGATGACCACCTGACCTTGAGCAGATGGTCGTCCACCCCTACTGCAGATGCTTGGTAAAGATCACCAGGTCATCGCCGGTATGGTAAAAGTCGTGGATCGTGGCCTCGAGTTCATAGCCGCAGGAGCGGTAAAAGGCCCGGGTTGGAGCGTAGGCCGGTGTGCCGGAGGTTTCCACCACGATCAGCCGGCCGCCGGCCTGCCGGACCTCTTCCTCCACCCGGCGCAGGAGCGCCCGCCCCACTCCGCGCCGACGGGCGGAAGGGTCGGTGGCGATCCAATAAAGATCAAAGGTCCTCTCGGTCAGGTCGTGCCGGCCGTGGCAGGAGAAGCCCAGCACTTTTCCACCCTCGCGGTAGACGCGGAAAGAGTAGGCCGCCTCCCCATTTCGCAGGTAATCTTCCCAGAGTTCCCGGACGGTGGCGACTTCTCCCGGCGTAAAGACGCCGGCATTGGCGGCGATGGCCAGGATCTGGGGGCCGTCGCCGGGGCGGGCAAAGTCAATGGAAGACGAGGGGGCATCCCTCCCGGCAGGGCCGGCCGGGTTGGGGAAGGCGATAGACGGGGACACCTGCTCCCGGACCCGGGCCAGTGAAGAAGGCGGTCCGGGCAGGATCCGCCCGGGGGGGTCTGCGGGAGAGGTCAACGGCACAAGGGCATATTCCGCTTGTATGGGCCCGAACGGGGCCTCGATTGGGGCGAAGGGTGATTCGCCCCCCCTTCCTCAGGTCTGGGTTCCCCAGGGGGGCAGGACGGCCGGAGCGGGATGCAAGACGCCCCTATCCTCCATCGGGCAGAGCGGGTAGCCGCACCCGGCGGGAAAGAGGCGGCCTTCCTCCATTTCCTCCCAGGCCAGTTGCAGGATGTGCAGGACCATCTCCGGGTAGGAATAGCCGGCCGCGCGGGCAGCGCGGAAGAAGCCGGCGTCGGGCGAGATGTCGGGGTTGCAGTTGACCTCGAGGACGTAGGGCGTGCCGTCGGTGGAGATCCGCATATCCACGCGGGCATAGCCCTGGCAGCCGATGGCCGCCCAGGCCCGGCGGGCGACATCGCGGATGCGTTCGGCCAGGAGGGGGTCCACCTCGGCCGGGCAACGCACCGGCGTGTTACGATACTCGAAGGAATGTTCCTCCCACTTGGCGGCGAAGGAGACGATGCGGGCGTAGGGATCGGCAAAGGCGCTAAAGTCCACCTCGGCCAGGGGGAGGACCTCCGGAGGCCGGCCCCAGAGGGAGACGTTGAATTCGCGGCCGGCGATAAATGTTTCGGCCAGTGCCGCCTGGCGATAGCGGGAGGCGATATAGGCCACGCGCCTCCTCAACTCCTCCAGGTCGTGCACAATGGCCTCTTCCCCGATGCCCTGGCTGGCGTCTTCCGCCACCGGCTTGACGAAGAGGGGGAAGGGCAGGTCTTCCTGGACGACCTCGTCCGGGTGTCGGTAGAGCCGCCAGGGCGGCGTGGGAATGCCGGCCCAGGAGAGGTAGGCTTTGGCCAGGGCCTTGTTCGTCGAGCGGGCCAGGGCCTCGCCTCCGGCGCCGGTATGGAGATACCCCATCGCCTCCAGGGCCCAGACGATGCGGGCTTCCTCGAAGAGGTGGCCACTTTCCCCCTCGCCCAGGTTGAAGACGAGCCAATCGGTGGGGGGATAGGGGGCCAGGGCCGTCTCCATATCGGTATGGATGGGGGCCAGGGCCACCCGTCGGCCCAGCCCTTCCAGCGCCTCGGCCACGGCCTGGGCGCAGGCGATGACGCCGCGGACGGCCTGCAGGTCCCGCGGCTCGCCGTGGGTCAGGGCGGTGTTTTCGTTATAGAGGACGACGATGCCCATATCCTCTGCACGTTTCAGATACGGGGTTGCCATATACGCCTCCGTTCGGCCGGCACCAGGATGGGCCAGCGCGCCTCATCGTGCGCCCCGGTAGAGCGCATGAGGTGCCCGTATCGGCCGGCCGCCAGGTTCAAAATTTCCAGAATCAGTTCCACATAAAGGAGCCCATCGGCCCGGGCGGCCAGGACGAGGTCGCTGTAGGTCGGGTTCAGGCCCGGCAAGGTGTTGATCTCCAGGAGGTAGGGCCGGCCGTCGGCGCCCAGACGGATGTCCACCCGGCCGAAATCGAGCGCCCCGATGGCCTCGAAAGCGGCCACGGCCAGGCGTTTCATCTCCCAGGCCAGTTCCTCCGGGATGGGAGCCGGGCAACGGTAGTTGGCCCCCAGCGGCAGTTCCGATTTGACGTGGCTGTCGTAGATGCCGCGCGATTCGGCGATGGGCGAGAGGTCAATTTCCATCACCGGGAAGACGTGAAAGCCGCGCTCGGCGTAGAGAGGCGAGGGTGGCGGCTCCCCCGGGGGAAGGGTGTTTCCCAGGAGGCCTACGGTGAACTCGCGCCCCGGCAAGTACGTTTCCACCAGGGCCGGCTGGCGGTAGGTCTGCACCACCCAACGCACCTGCCGACGCAGGGCCGCCTCGTCGTAGACGACCGAGTCGGGCGTGATGCCCTTGCCGGAGCCCTCGCACTGCGGCTTGACAAAGAGAGGAAAGTCCAGCCGGGGATCCAGCGGCTCGTCGTCCCGGGAAAAGACCTGAAAGGCGGCAGTGGGGAGGCCGCAGTCGCGCCAGATGCGCTTGGTTATGGCCTTATCCAGGGAGATGGCCTGGGCCAGCACCCGGGAGCCGGTGTAGGGGATGCCCAGCATCTCCAGGAGGGCCGGCACCTGGGCCTCCCGGGCATCGCCGCGCAAGCCCTCGGCGATGTTGAAGCAGATGTCCACCCGGGCGCGGCGAATCGTGTCCAGGAGGGTTTCGTCGGCTTCCATCGGCAAGACGGTGTGGCCGCCGGATTCCAGAGCCGAGGCGATGCCCTCGATCGTCTCTTCCGAGTCGTACTCGGCCAGGGCGTCGGGTGGGGCATCGGGTTCCAGGGGAACGTTATGCTTCGAGTTATAGATCAAGGCCACGCGCCATCCACCGTTCCGCTCCATCGCTCACCTCCGCTCCACCGGGTTCGGCGTAGGCACCTGGACGGTGACCGGTTCCCGACGGTGCAGGTCCTCCCAGCCCTCCGGGGCGATCGTCCGTTTCCGGCCGGAAAGGAGGCCGGCCACTCCTTCCTGGCCGCCTTCGTCCCTTTGGGCCCGGCAGTAGGGGCAGGAGCGAGGGTCGTGGCGACGGTAGTAGGCCGGCTGGGTGTAGGTGCTGATGAAGCCCTCATAGTTCCGAACGACGACCTCCGTATCGGACATGCTCAGGAGGTAGTTGGGCAGGAGCGGCACTTTACCGCCGCCTTCGGGGGCATCCAGGGTATAGATGGGGATGGCAAAACCGGAGGTATGGCCGCGCAGCGCCTCCATAATCTCCAGCCCTTTGGCGACGGGGGTGCGGAAGTGGCCGGCTCCGCGCACCAGGTCGCACTGGTAGAGATAGTAGGGGCGGACCCGGTTGCGCACAAGTTTGTGGACGAGCGCCTTCAGAACGTTGGGGCAGTCGTTTACTCCGGCCAGGAGGACACTCTGACTACCCAGGGGAATTCCGGCATCGGCCAGCCGGGCCAGGGCCACTTCCACCTCGGGGGTGATCTCCCGGGGATGGTTGACGTGGATGTTCATCCACAGGGGGTGATAGCGGCGCAGCATCTCCACCAGGTCGGGCGTGATGCGCTGGGGCAGGAAGATGGGCACCCGGGTGCCGATCCGCACCACCTCGACGTGGGGGATTTCCCGCAACCGGCGCAGGATCGTCTCCAGGACCGGCTGGGCCACCATCAGGGGATCGCCGCCGGAGAGGAGAACGTCGCGTATCTGAGGATTGGCGGCGATGTAGGCCAGTCCGCGGTCGTGGTCGGCCCGGCCGAACTGGGCCCGGGCCTCGCCCACGACGCGGCTGCGGGTGCAGAAGCGGCAGTAAGAGGCGCACTGGGTGGTCAGAAGCATAAGGACGCGGTCGGGGTAGCGGTGGACCAGGCCGGGAACGGGAGAGTGGGCATCTTCGTTCAGGGAATCGATCCTATCGGCCTCGGTGGTCTCCAGTTCCTGGGCCGTGGGAACGACCTGCCGGCGGATGGGGCAGAGGGGGTCCTCCGGGTCCATCAGGCTGGCGAAGTAGGGGGTGATGGCCATATGGAGAGGGCGCACAGGCGTGAGGTCTGCCTTGCCCCTGCCATGCCCATCCTGAGAGGCCTCCAGGCCGACCCGTTCCTCAGGGGTCAGGCGGATCACCCGGGAAAGTTCTTCAGCGGTGCGCAAACGGTGGGAAAGTTGCCAGCGCCAGTCGTTCCACAGGGAAAGGGGAATCTGCTCCCACGGAGCAGGAGGGGTGCGTTGACCAGGGGGGTCTTCGAGTTCGATGGCTTCCGGTTCGGACATTTTGGGTGTTTTCCTCCTTTTTCTGCAACTCTCCGGCCAGGCCGGGGGCACATCGGCGGTGTGCCCTTACAACCGTTCGAGTTCGTCCAGATCCAAAGGCTCGTAATAGGCCCAGTCCAGTTCCGGCGGCTCCAGGTTCACGACCTCGAGCCGGGCCCGGCACCGGGGGCAAGTAAGATATTGCCCCTCAAAGGGCATGTTCAGTTCGACTAAAAAGCCACATTCCGGACAAGAGGCTTGCACGGTCATTCCACCGGTTCGGTTGCTCACACACGGTTAATATTATACCACATTCTTGTATCAATCGAGTGGAAAAAGTGTACGAAAGGTGTACCAGATGGGGTCAAATCCTATCAGAACCGTTCAATGTGCAGAAGTACGGGCGAGGTGGTGAATCGCCCCTACGGGCATGGCCCCTGCTCCCTTGGCCGGCGTCCCTTCCTGCGGCGGGCGTAGGCGAGGTCGGCCGGGGAAAGGGTACGGGCCAGGGCCTGGGTCAGGCCGGCCAGGCTGCGGGGGAGACGCCCCCGCTCCTCCTCCCAGGCCCACAGGAGGGCCAGGAGTTCGGCCCGCTGCCGGGCGTCGAGGGGCAGGGGGAAGCGTTCTCCCCGGGGCAGAATCCCTTCCTCGACCTGCGGAAGGTACCCCAGCCGGCCCAGTCCCTCCAGGAGGGCGGTGGCCTGCTCATCCGAGACTTCGACGGAGGTAGAAGAGAGGCGCTCCTTACAAGCGGCGCGGACGGCGGGGTCGGCCAGGAGTTCTTCCAGGAGCGTCGTTTCGGCGGCAGTAAGGAGGAGAGGGCGACGCAGGCGGAGTTTTCCGTAGGCCGAAGCCCATTCCCGCAGGGTATAGGCGACGTTCTGGGGCAACTCCCCCCGGCCGTAGCGTTCCAGGGCCTCCAGGAGACGTTCCCCTCCGGCGCCTCGCTCCAGGGCGCGGTGCAGGGCCGTCCGGGTCAGGCGGTAGAGGCTCATCCCATCCCGGCGCACCCGTTCGGCATATTCCTCCAGGATGAAGACGATGTAGGGCGGAGCCTCCAGAGGCACCCAGACCTCCAGTGTCCCTTCTACGGCCACCCTCTCTTCCTCGAGGGGGGGCCAGCCGGTTTCCGGGTGGAGCAGGGCTTTCCCCAGGGCATTTAGACGAAAGGCCTCCTCCCGGGTCGCGCTCTGCCCCAGGTCGAGCAAGGCCAGCCAGTGGAGCGGCCCTTTTACCAGGAAGCGCAGGTAGCGCCCCTCGATTTCCTTCCAGGCGGCCGGCCCCGGAGGGAGGGGTTGGCCTGAGCGGAGGCGCAGCCGGGAGGTTCCTTCCAGCCGGAGGAAATCGGGGGATTCGGATTCGATATAGCGCAGCCAGCCCGCCAGGGTATACCATCGCCCGGCCTCCAGGGAGGAAAGCGCTTTCAGCACCCGTCCTCGCGGGGCACGGGGGTCGGCCGGCCCCAGGCGCTCCAGTTCGGGGAGGGCAGAGACCTCGTCCCAGGAAGCAAGGTCGTTCCAGGCCCGGAAGAGGACCTGCGCCCGGGCGGCCGGAGGCAGGTGCAGCCACTCCAGCCCCTCGGCAGTCGGCCGGAGGAAGCCTTCCCGGTCGGCGGCCAGCAACCGGGCCTGGCGGGCCAGGTGGAAGGCGAAGGCGGCATAATCTGGGGCGAGGGACAGGCCTTTTTGCAGGACGGCGCCGACTTCGTCCGGCCAGACGTCTTCCTCCGGCGGGCCATAGTCCTCCCGGCGGAAGAAGGCGAGCAGGCCGGCCAGGTCACGGTGCAGGCGCAGGTCGGCGGGAGTGGGACGGACCTCCTCGGCGGGGAGTATCTGAAGGTATTCGGCCGGCCGTGGTCGGGGAAAGGCCGGGAGGAGGGCAAGGAGTTCTGGGGGGATGAAGAAGGCCGGGCCGGCATAGTCCTCCCAGGCGGCCAGGGTACGGAAGAGCAAGCCCCGGCGGTGGAGGCGTTCGGTGGGGTTCAGGGCCTCGGGGTCGGAGGGTGCCAGCCCCCGGGGGCGAAGGGGGCCGTAGAGGTGGGTGAGCACGGGGGCGCGGACGCGGCCGCCGGCTTCCAGCAGGGTATATAGCGCCTCCCGTTCGTCCTCCTTCAGGCGTCCCAGGGCCTCCCGGACGGCTTCGGCCCGGCCCATCTCCTCCAGAAGGCCGGCGATCAGGCGGGGGCGGCCGGCCTGTTCCGCCTCTGGAACCCTCCAGAAACGGGCCATCTCCCGTAAAAGGGTGGTCGGTGTATCCTCCAGAGCCTCCCGTAGCGTCCGCATCCTTGAACCGCCTCCGGCCGTTAAGCCTCGGCCCCCATGCCGGCATTTCAGCAGAGGCCGGACAAATTCAGTACGCCGCCCCCAGCAGGTGCCGATTGCCGAGGCGTACGTTGCGAAGCCCGGCCGTCCGGGCGGCCTCCAGGCACGATTCGGCGTGCCGGAGGGAAGTGGTCGGCAGGTCGCCCAGGAAGAAGGCCGGCCCAAAGGCCAGCAGGGCATAGGGGATGTCCGGGCTGAAGGAAGCGATGTACCGGGCCAGCGCCCCCACCTCCTGGGCGTCCACATAGCCGGGAACGAGGAGGGTCGCCGCCACCACCAGCGGCGGATTCGGACGTTCGGCAAAGCGTTGCGCTGCCCGGGCAAAGTTCTCCAGGGTACGTCGGTTGGTCACTCCGGTCAGGGCCCGGTGGAGCGGTTCGCTCCAGGCCTTCAGGTCGAACTTGACGATGCCCCCGCTCTCCAGCGAGAGTTGGACCGCCCGGTCCAGGAGTTGGGGAGCCATGGTTCCGTTGGTCTCCCAGCAGATGCGCAGGCCACGTTCGGCCAGGATGTGGGCGGCGGCCAGGGCGTGGGGCATCTGCGGGGAGGGGTCGCCTCCGAAGTAGCAGATGCACTCGGTGCGGGCATGGGCTGCCCCTGCCAGTTCTTCTGCGCTGAGGAGGTCGTCCGGGGGATGCAGGTGGCGGTAATGCCAGTTCTGGCAGCCCAGGCAGTCGAAGGTGCAGGCGCCGTAAAAGACGGCCAAGTTGACCCGGCCGCGCAGATGGCGGACCGGGCAGACCCAATCGGCGACGCAATTCGTGGGCAGGGGGTCGTCGTACCAGTGGAGCAGCCCCCGTCGCGGGGTGCCGGCATGGTGCAGGAGGCGACCGTGCCGGTTTTCCCGCAGGCCGCAGTAGCCTCGCTCTCCCTCGGCCATCCGGCAGTTGTGCAG
>DAOUAK010000129.1:0-19085 GCA_034433695.1 Chloroflexia bacterium | reverse complement strand
GGGCGACCACCCTCTACCTCCCCGGCCTCTACCGCAACGGCTGGGGCATCGGCTGGAACACCACGCTGCACCTGATGAACGTGGGAAGCAATACGGCCAACGTCACCGTCACGTACTACCCCTACGGCGGCGGCTCTTCCATCTGCTCCGAGAGCTACACCCTCCTGCCCAACCGACACGTGGCCATCGACCACGGGGGGCAGGGGACGTGCGTGGCCGGCCGTAACTACGACGTCTTCTCGGCCATTGTGACCTCGAATCAGCCGGTGGTCGCCATAGTCAACGCCGACAACGCCTTCTACGGAGACTTTCAGGCCTACAATGCCCTCATCGCCGGGAAAACGGGCCTGGTTCTGCCGATCATCCGGAAGGGGAACTACTACGGCGAGAACTGGGCCGCTTCCATCACCGTGCAAAACACGATCGGTTCCCCAAACACGGTAACGCCGGAGTTCTACGACCAGGCCGGGAACCGGGTCGCTACCTCTTCTCGGACGCTGAATGCGTATGGGGCCTACCTGTTCTACACCGAAATCCCCGATTACTCCGGCTCGGTGGTGGTCGGGGCGGCGGGACCGGTTGCCGTGCTGGGGGCGATGCACAACGGCGCCCTGAGCGATGGGGCGATGGCCTACAGTGCCGTAGAGAGGAAAGAGGTCTATGAACTGGGATGGCCGGGGGAATAGGGGCGAGGCTTGCCTCGCCCGTACAGGGGAGCATGCCTCACCCGGATAGGGGATAGGCATTTCTCGCCCGTACAGGGGCAAGACCTCGGGCCGCCTGGTTGAGAAAGGCCGGGCATCGTCTCGGCCGGGGGATTCTTCCCCCTCCCCTTTGTCCATCGAGGGCAAGGGGGTAGGGGTGAGGTTTGCCTCGCCCGTACTTCGGCCGGCCCGACTTCCCGACACCCGTAGAGATGGGCTTCCCGGCGGGGCAAAGGATGCCCGGAGGCTGGAAATGGGGCGGCGCAGGGGATGCCCGGTGGCTTTAGGGAACGACCTTGCAGGCCGTCCCGGCGTGGCGAGCGGCGGGGATACGTAGGGGAGAGAATGGGCCGGGGGAAAGAGCCGCCTGATGATGTCTCACTTTTTGGAGGACATACCCTGTCAAAACGCGCCTTGCGCCGGGGGACTCCTTCCCGTATAATGACAAAGGCGACGAGCGGATTCGAACCGCTGATCGGGGTTTTGCAGACCCCTGCCTTGCCACTTGGCTACGTCGCCCTGATATTTTTATACCACAGCCGGCCGGCTTTGTCAAGTCCGGGGTTTTTGCCGTGCCCGTCTGGAAACCGGATAGCCTGACCCTTTCGCCGCAACGCCTGCCCTGGCGGGAAAGATGGCCGGCCGACCTCCTGGCCGAGGCGCTGGCCGAGGTCGTCCACCTCCTTTCCCCACGGGCCGTATATTGCCTTTTCCCCCTGCAGGGCCTGACGCCTCAGGGCCCCCTTCTTGCCGGCCGCCTCCTCCGAAGCCCCCAGTTAGGCCGCGCCGTTCCCCCTGCCGGCCGGCTCGCCCTGGCCGTCTACACCATCGGCCCGCGCCTGGAAGTCCATTGCCGTCGGTGGAACAGGCAGGGCCAACTTCTCCGCGCCTTTCTCCTGGATGCCCTGGGGACGGTGGCCCTCCTGGAACTGGGCGACGCCTTTCACCGCCACCTGGCCGCCCAACTGGCTCACCGGGGATTTGCCCTGGGTTGCCCCTTTTCTCCCGGCGAGGACGACTGGCCCCTGGAAGACCAGCGCCTCCTCTTTGCTCTCCTCCGGCCCGAGCGCATCGGCGTTCATCTGAACGAGCAGGGCGTGATGGAACCCCTGAAATCGGTCTCCGAAGCCATCCCGGTGGGGAAGGAAGGGGAAATCCTGTCCTCCGGGCCGGCCTGCGCCCGCTGTTCCCGCCGGGAAAGTTGCCCCTATCGTCTGGAGGAGCCCCGTTCAGCGTAGGGGAAGGCCGGACAATGGGGCCGGCCTCAAGATGGCGACCTCCTCCCCCTCGGCCGGGCCGAAGGGGAGGAGGTCGGGAAAGGACGGACTCAGTCCAGCCCCCGGCTGCCTCGGGCCACCACCTCGCCGTCGGCGTCGTGGACGACCACTTCCAGCGGCATTCGCCCGGGGAGGGCATGGGTGGCGCAGGCAAAACAGGGGTCATAGGCCCGGAAGGCCATCTCGATGCGGTTCAGGATGCCCTCGGTGATTTCGATCCCCTTGCGGATCACCCCCTGGGCGGCCTGCTTGAGGGAGATGGCAATCGGCGCATAGTTGTTCGTCGTGCCCACGATCAGGTTGGCTTTCCGCACCAGTCCCCGCTCGTCGGTGATATAGTGGTGGGTGAGCGTTCCGCGCGGCGCCTCCACGATGCCCACCCCCTCCGTGGGCGTGGCCGTGGGGATGGTGCGCACGTTGGGGTCGGTGATGTCGGGGTCGGTCACGAGTTCCAGCGCCCGTTCGGCGGCGTAGAGCATCTCGATCAGGCGGGCCCAGTGGGTGGCCAGGGTGTGGTGGACCGGCTTCCGGCCGGAGCGGTCCCCGGTGAGCGTCTCATAGAAGCGCTCGTACTCCTCCTGGGCCAGCGGCGTGGCCATGCCGTCGGAGGCGTTCAGCCGGGAGAGCGGCGTGGCCCGGTAGACCCCGCTATCTTTTCCGCCGACCAGCCCCTTCCAGCCGACCCTTTTCAGGTAGGGGAACTTGAGGTAGGAATAGGGAACCACCCGCTCGGCCACGACCTCCTGGTACTCCGCCGGGGAGTACTTGACGAACTCGTTTCCGTCGGGGTCCACCACGCGCACCATGCCGTCGTAGAAGTTGACCTTGTTGTGGGCGTCCACAAGGCCCATATAGTAGGTGGGGAGGATAAAGGCTTCGCTCAGGATCATATCCAGGTAAGCCTTGTTGCCCAGGACGATGTCGTGGAAGAGTTTGAGGGAAAGTTGTCCGAACTCGACGGCTCGTCGGGCGATCTCCTCCAGCCGGCGGCGCTCCTCCTCGGTGATGGCTCTGCTCCATCCGCCGGGCAGGCCGGCCACCGGATGGATGTCCTTGCCCCCCAGCGTCGCCACTGCCTCATGGTTTTCGGCCAGGTGCTGGATGACCCGGCCGCCCAGTTCCAACCCCACCTTATGGATGAGGCCCAGGATGTTCCGCTCGGCCACCGGGGCATCGGGTCCCAGGACAAAGTCGGGGGCGGCCAGGATGTAGAAGTGGGTGGCGTGGTCGGAGCAGTAGAAGTAGGAGTAGAAGAGTTCGCGCAACTTCTTGGCCGTGGGCGGCGGGTCCACATGGTAGACGGCATCGCAGGCCTTGGTCGCCGCCATGTGGTGGGCCTCCGGACAGACGCCGCAGATGCGTGGGGTGATGCGAATCATCTCCTCTACCGGCCGGCCCTCGGCGAACTTTTCAAAGCCGCGCAGTTCGGGGATGACAAAGTAGACGTTCTCGACCTCGCCCTCCTCGTTGAGGAAGATGTCGATGCGCCCGTGGCCCTCCAGACGGGTGATGGGGTCAATGCTGATCTTCTTCATCGGCGCTCCTCCTTATACCCGCGCCCGTCGCAAGAGCGACTTGCTCAGGCTGAAGCGGTAGAAGGTCCCGGCCGGGTCGGGAATCGTCTCGATGATGCGGGCGATCTCCTCCGGGTCGTTGGAGTCGATGACCGAGGCGATGGCCGAAAGCATCTTGGCCCCCTGGTCCATGACGTTGGGAGCCGGGCCGTAGCAACCGCGACAGGGCATGTTGGCCTCGACGCAGAGGGCCTTGCCCTGGCCGCAGCCGCTCCGGGTGGCCGGCCCCATGCAGATGAGGCCCTGCTCCAGGAGGCAGATCTCCGGGTCGGGGATAATCTCGAACGGCCGGTAGAAGCGCTTGACCTTCTTTTCGCCTTTCTTGCGGGTGCACTCGTCGCAGCAGGTCTTGTCCCCAGCCCCGACCACGGCCGGCGGCGGAGGCAGGTTGCCGCTGACGATGGCCTCGATGACGGCCCAGATCTGGTGCGGCTGGGGCGGGCATCCGGGCACGTAGTATTCCACCGGCACCACATCGTCCAGGGTGAGCACGGTGCTGTAGAACTCGGGCAGGACCAGTTCGCCCTCGGGAACCGGCGTGCGGGTCTGGGGAAGGACCTTTTCCGGGTTATCGGTGGTGGGGGTGGTCAGATAGGCCCGCTCGAAGATGCCGTCCCGGCTGTAGAGGTTGGCCAGGCCGGGGATACACCCCTCGCTGGCACAGGAGCCAAAGGCCACCATGACCTTGGACTTGCAACGGAGGAGGTGGGCGATTTCCTCCTGTTCGGAGGTGCGTACCGCCCCGTTGAAGAGGCAGACGTCAATGTAGCCGTCGGGCATCCGGCGCACGTCGTCGTACTTGGTGTCCACGGCCACCGGCCAGAAGAGGATGTCCGCAGCCGCGTCCAGGTCCAGGAGTTTCTCGTTGATCTCGACGACGGCGATCTCGCAACCGCCGCACGAGGCGGCCCAGTAAAGGGCCAGTTTCAGTTTGGGTTTCTCGCTCATTCGGGCACCTCCGGGCAGAAGTGTTCGGCCGTGGTGGGCAGGCCGGCCAGGACCGTCCCCTTCCAGTTCAGTGGCCCCAGGGCGCGCACCTGTTCGGTGAACTCGCGGGCTACCTGGGCCCACTTGGGAGCCTCGGCCGAGGAAATCCACTCCAGGCGGAAACGCCCCGGCTCGATCCCGAACTGCTCCAGCAGTTTGCGCAGGAGGGTCATCCGCCGCAATGTCTTGTAGTTGCCCTCGCTATAGTGGCAGTCTCCGGGGTGGCAGCCGGCCACCAGCACCCCATCGGCTCCTTCGCGGAAGGCCTTGAGGACGAAGGTGGGGTCCACCCGGCCGGAACACATCACGCGGATGATGTCCACGTTCGGCGGCTGCTTCATCCGCGAAACGCCGGCCGTGTCGGCCGCGGCATAGGTACACCAGTTGCACAGAAAACCGATGATGCGGGGCTCGAACCGTTCTTCGGCCATCTTCTTCCTCCTTCGCTACGCCGGTGTCCCCAGGAGCGCCTCGATCTGGACGAGGATCTGCTCGTCGGTAAAGTGCTTGCCGACGATGATGCCCGACGGGCAGGCCGCCACACAGGTGCCGCAGCCCTTGCAGAGGGCCTCGTTGACCACCGAGACCTTGCGCTCCTCGTCGAAGGAGATGGCACTGTAGGGACAGAGGGCGTTGCAGACCCGGCAACCGGAGCAGAGTTCGGCCGGGATGTAGGCCGTCTGGGGCGAGATCACCACCTCGCCCCGGCTGAGGAGTTTGAGCGCCTCGGCCGCCGCGGCGGAGGCGTGGGCGACGGTGTCGGGCACATCCCGCGGGGCCTGGCAGGTGCCGGCCAGGAAGACGCCCTCGGTGGCCGTCTGGAAGGGGCGCAACTTGGGGTGGTCTTCCATAAAGAAGCCATCGGCGCTGCGGCTGATGCCGAAGAGGCGAGCCACCTTGTCGGCGTCGTGGGGCGGGTTCATGCCGGTGCAGAGGACCACCATGTCCACCGGCAGGATGAGCGGCCGGCCGATCCCGGTATCCTCGGCCTTGACCACCAGTTTCCCGCCGACCTGGACCACCTCGGCCCCTCGACCCCGGATGAAGATGACGCCTTCGCGCTGCACCCGCTCGTAGAACTCCTCGTAGCCCTTGCCAAAGGCGCGGATGTCCATATAGAGTTCGTAGACGTCGGCCCCGGTGCGCTCCTTGGCGATGTGGGCCTGTTTCATGGCATGCATACAGCAGACGCGGGAACAGTAGCGGTTGGCGTGTTCATCGCGGCTCCCGACGCAGTGGATAAAGGCGATGGCCTTAGGAACGCGTCCGTCGCTGGTGAGGATCTGTCCCTTGGTCGGGCCGGCGGCGTTGGAGAGCCGCTCGAACTCCATGCTATCCAGGATGTCGGGGTGCTTGCCGTAGGAGTATTGCGGCAGGAGGGCCGGGTTGGGCCGCTCGAAGCCGGTGGCGACGATGATGGCCCCCACATCCAGGTCCAGGATTTCGTCCTGCTGGTCAAAGTTCACCGCCCCGGCCTCGCAGACCATCGCACAGGCCCCGCAGGCATCGGTGATCTCGCCGTTCGTGCGGTCCGTCTGTCGGAAGCGGATGCAGGTATCGGTGTCGATGACCGGGACGCGGGGAATGGCCTGGGGCGAGGGGACATAGATGGCCGCGGTGGGGCCCAGCGGCTTGGCCAGGTACTCGGCCGCCTCCTTGAGGGCGATCTCGATGGCCCCGGTGGGACAGACGATGGTGCAGGCGCCGCAGCCGATGCAGACCCGGGTCTTTTGCATAAAGGGGGGACCGACCCGCCGGTCAATGCCCCGGTTGGCAAAGTTGATCGCCCCGGCCTTGACCATCTCGTGGCAGGCGCGGACGCAACGACCGCAGAGGACACACTTTTCCTCCGGGTTCTCGGTGGGGAAGGGCGGTTCGGTGATGCCGTACTCCCGCGCCATATCCTGGATCAGGGGGACGTTGGGGGTACGGGAGAGTAGCAGCCCCAGGATCACCTTACGCGCCTCGATCACCCTGGGGGAGTGGGTCTGGACCTCCAGGCCTTCCTCCACCGGGTAGGTGCAGGCCGTATGGAGCCCCGGTCGGCTCCCGGCGAGAATCTCCACCGTGCAGAGGCGACAACTCCCGTCGGGCGGAAGGACGGGATGGTAGCAGAGGGTGGGGATGTCGATCCCGGAGCGGCGGGCCACCTCCAGGATGGTCTGTCCCTCCTCGGCCTGCAACTTCTGTCCGTTGATCGTGAGCGTGACCATAGGGCCCTCCTTATGACTTTCGCCCGGCCGTCTCGATGACCAGGACGCGGTCGGGGACGGGGACGGCTTCCAGGCCGGTGTCTTCCAGCCACTCCAGGTCGCAGCGCAGGCAACGCTTGCACTCTTCCTGGGCCGTGCGTTCGTCGAAGCAGAGTTCGACCTCGCTGAAGTTGCCCCGTCGGGCCTCGACCGGCAGTTCCCGGGTGGCCGGCCGGACGGCCTTGTAGTACTGCTCCATATCGAAGATCTGTTTGACGACCTCATAGCCCGGGCGGACGGCCACTTCCTCCACCTTGCCGGTGCGGAGGTAATGGTCCACCGCGTCGGCCACTTCGTTCCCCTGGCCAATGGCCTGGACCACCGTGGCCGGGCCGAGCACGGTATCGCCGGCGGCAAAGACGCCGGTCCGGGTGGTGGAATAGCCGGGGCCGGTCACCAGGGTGCCGTCGCGGCGGGCCTCGATGCCGGTACCGTCGAGCCAGAAGAGGTCCGGCTCCTGGCCGATGGCGGCGATGAGCACATCGGCCTCCATCACGAACTCCGAACCGGGGATGGGCACCGGCCGGCGTCGGCCGGAGGTATCGAACTCGCCCAGTTCCTGGCGCTGCATCTCGACGCCGGTGACGCGATCCGTGCCCAGGACGCGGGTGGGATTAAGGAGGAAGTGGAGGTGCACCCCTTCCTTCTCGGCCGCCTCGACCTCGTCCTTGCGGGCCGGCATCTCCGCCCGGGTGCGGCGGTAGACCAGGTGCACCTCGCTTGCGCCCAGGCGCCAGGAGGAGCGCACGGCGTCAATGGCCACGTCGCCGCCCCCGACGACCACGACGCGCTTCCCCTTGAGGTCGGGGGCCTTGCCCAGGGCGATGTCGCGGAGGAAGACGGTGCCCGGATAGACGCCCGGCAGGTCCTCGCCGGGGATGCCCAGGCGCCGGCTCTTGTGGGCGCCGATGGCCAGGATGACCGCCTTGTAGTCCTGGCGGGTGAGAAGGTCGTCCAGGGTAAAGTCGCGGCCCAGCGCGGTGTTCAGTCGGATCTCCACCCCGGCCCGCTTGATGTTCTCGATCTCGATGTTCAGGATGTCGCGGGGCAGGCGGTATTCGGGGATGCCCACGGCCATCATACCGCCGGCCACAGGAAGGGCCTCGAAGACCGTCACCGGGTAGCCCTTCTGGGCCAGGCGGAGGGCGGCGGTGAGGCCGGCCGGGCCTGAGCCGATCACGGCCACCTTCTCCGGATAACGTTTGTCGGCCCGCGGCGGCGTCCAGGGGACCTTGAGTTCATGATCGGCCATGAAGCGCTTGACCTGGCGGATGGCGAGGGGCTGGTCCAGTTCGCCCCGGCGGCACTCGGCCTCGCAGAAGGCCGGGCAGACGCGCCCGCAGACCAGGGCGAAGGGGTTGCGCCGGCGGTGCACCTCCAGCGCTTCGGCGTAGCGGCCGCGGGCAATCAGGGCCACGTAGGTGGGGATGTCCACGCCGGCCGGGCAGGCGTTCACGCACTTGGCCCGTACCAGCGGCAGGCAGACGCCGGCCGGGCACTTTTTGCGGAGGATGTGGGCTTCGTACTCGTCGCGGAAATAGCGCAGCGTGGTCAGTACCGGGTTGGGAGCGGTCTGCCCCAGGCCGCACAGGGAGGTGTCCTTCACGACCTGGGCCAGGGTCCCCAGTTCGACCAGGTCCTCCATCTCCCCCTGGCCGTCGCGGATGCGGTTCAGGATTTCCAGCATACGCCGGATGCCCTCACGGCAAGGGGTACATTTGCCGCACGATTCGTCCTTCAGGAAATCGAGAAAGTAGCGGGCCACGTCCACCATGCAGGTGTCCTCGTCCATCACGATCATGCCGCCGGAGCCCATGATGGAGCCGGCCTGCTTGAGCGTCTCATAGTCCACCTGCAGGTCAAAGAGCGCGGCCGGGATGCAGCCTCCCGAGGGGCCGCCCGTCTGTACGGCCTTGACGCGCTTGCCGTTCTTCCCGCCGCCGCCGATTTCATAGATCAGTTCGCGCAGCGTGATTCCCATCGGCACTTCGACCAGGCCGGTGTTCTGCACCTTGCCCACCAGGGAAAAGATCATGGTCCCTTTGCTGGTCTCGGTGCCGATCTGGCTGAACCATTCGGCGCCACGGTTGATGATGACCGGGATGTTGGCCCACGATTTGACGTTGTTGATGTTGGTCGGCTTGCCCCAGAGACCCTTCTGGGCCGGAAACGGCGGGCGAGGGCGGGGGTTGCCGGCACGCCCCTCGAGGGAGGCAATGAGCGCCGTCTCCTCTCCGCAGACAAAGGCACCGGCGCCCCGGACGACCTTGATGTCAAAGTCAAAGCCGCTGCCCAGGATATCCCGGCCCAACAGGCCGTACTCTCGGGCCTGTTCGATGGCCCGCTGTACATTTTTCACCGCCAGGGGATACTCGTCGCGCACGTAGATAAAGCCTTCGTGCGCCCCGATGGCGTAGGCGCCGATGATCATGCCCTCGATCACACTGTGGGGGTCACCCTCCAGGAGGGCCCGGTCCATATAGGCTCCGGGGTCGCCCTCATCGCCGTTGGCAATCACGTACTTGACGTCTCCCGGCGCCTTTCGCGTGAGTTCCCATTTGCGTCCGGTAGGGAAGCCGGCCCCGCCCCGGCCGCGCAGTCCCGCACGCTTGACCTCTTCGATGACCTGCTCGGGGGTCATCGAGGTGAGCACCTTGCCCAGCGCCTGGTAGCCGCCGACGGCGATGTATTCCTCGATGGACTGGGGGTTGATGACCCCGCAGTTGCGCAGCACGACGCGCATCTGCTTGCCGTAGAAGGGGATATCCTTGTAGTAGGAGACGGCCCGGTGGGTGGAAGGCTCCTTGTAGGTCAGGCGCTCGACGATGCGGCCTTTGATAAGCGTCTCCTCCACCAGTTCCGGCACGTCGGCGGCCTGGACTCCGGTGTAGAGGATGCCTTCCGGCTGGACGACCACGATCGGTCCCATATAGCAGAAGCCGCGGCTACCGGTCTCGACGATGCCGATTTCCCCCGTCAGTTCCCGCCGGGCCAGTTCCTCGCGGAGGGCCTCCAGAAGCGGTTGGGCGCCGGCCTTGGTGCAGGCCGGGCAGGTACAGACCAGCACGTCCGCACGATGTCGTTCGCTCATTCGATCCCTCCTATCCGGTGGCTCGTCCGACGACCCACTCGGTGACCACATTTCCCTTGACCAGGTGTTCCTCGATCAGGCGGGGCACCATGGCCGGGGTCACATTGCCGTAGGTCACCCGCGGCTGATTGCCCTGCTGGATGTCCACCAGGGGTTCCCGGGAGCACATGCCGATGCAGCCGGTCGTAGTCACGTGGGCGTCGATCTTGAGCCGTTCCAGTTCGGCCAGGATGGCGTACATCACCTCGCGGGCTCCGGCGGAGATGCCGCAGGTGCCCATGCCCACGGTGATGACGGTGCTGGCCGAGGTGCGGGCCTTGAGTTCGCTCTGGACGCGCTCTCGAAGTTGTTGCAGTTCTTCCAGACTTTTGAGGCGTGGCATCGCTTCCTCCTTAGCCGGCCGGCGGCACCGCCGAGAGGTCGATCGGGCCGGACGGCCGGGCCTCCATAACGACCGCGGCCGGCGTGATGGGGACCTCGCCCCGCTTGAGTTGGCCGGCCAGTTCCTCGGCCTTCATCGGGGTCATCTTACTGTAGGGGCGCTCGTTGACGAGCACCATCGGTCCCAGAGCACAGGCCCCCACGCAGCGGATGGCTTCCAGAGAAAACTTGTTGTCGGGACTGGTCTCGCCGGCCTGGATGCCCAGCGCTTTCTCCATCGCTGCCAGCACTCGCGGCCCCCCGCCCACATGGCAGGCCGTGCCCAGGCAGACCTTGACGATGTAATCCCCCTTGGGCGTGAGGCTGAAGGCCTTGTAGAAGGTGGCCAGTTGGTAGACTTCGCTCAGTTTCACACGGAGTCGTTCGGCCACCATCTCCAGGGCCTCGCGAGGGAGGTATTTGTACTCGGCCTGGATGTCCTCCAGAATGGCCAGAATGGAGGCACGTTCCGCCGGGTAGCGTTCGATGATCTCGGAGATCGGTATCTTGCTCATCGTTCGCCCACCCTCCTTTCACCGACGCTCATCTCACCCTTCTTGATCAGTTTGTACTGGGGGATGCGCCGGGTGAGACAGTATTCCCAGCACAGGCCGCAGCCGGTGCACTTGTCCGGGTCCACGTAGCGGGCCTTTTTGCGCACCCGGACCTTGAAGTTGCCCACATAGCCCGAGACCTCCTCCACCTCGCTCCACGTGAGAAGGGTGATGTTGGGATGCCGACCGGCATCCATCATCTTGGGCCCGAGAATTCAGGTGGAGCAGTCGAGGGTAGGGAAGGTCTTGTCCAGTTCGGCCATCCGTCCCCCGATGGAGGGTTCGCGTTCCACCAGGTAGACGTGGTAGCCGGCATCGGCGATGGTGAGCGCGGCCTGGATGCCGGCGATGCCTCCGCCGACGACGAGCACGGCCGGAGAGACCGGTTCTTTGCGCGGCTCCAGCGCCTCCTGGCGGGCCACCCGCGCCACCGCCGCGTTGACCAGGCGCTTGGCCTTGGCCGTGGCCTGGGCCGGGTCGTCGATCACCCAGGCGGCATGTTCGCGGATGTTGGCCATAGCAAAGTAGTAGGGGTTGAGGCCGGCCTCGGCCAGGGCGTTCTGGAAGGTGACCTCGTGCATCCGCGGGCTACAGGAGGCCACCACCACGCGGTTGATGCCCAGGTTGCGGATGTCATCCTTGATCATGTTCTGCCCGGGCTCGGAGCAGACGTACTTGTAACCGCGGGCCGCGGCCACGTTCGGTAGCCCCTGGGCGAAGCGGATGACCTCGGCCGTGTTGATCGTGCCGGCGATGTTCATGCCGCAGTCGCACACATAGACGCCGATCCTTGGTTCTTCTTCCATAGATAGACCTCCTTTTCTGCGCCTTCGGGGTCTCGATACGGCCGTCGAAGGCGAACTCTATCCGAGATACTCGATCCGCACGACCTTGCCTTTCCTGCGCAATTCCTCGGCCAGTTCTTCGACGACGATGCGTCGAAGCGGGATGGTTCCGGCCCTATCGGCCGTCTGTGCCGGGTTCACCGCCAGGCCGACCAGGAAGCGGATGACGTCGGCCTGCCAGAGAAGCCGGGCCAGGCGGGTAGCGCCATCGGTCCGGCGCGGGAGGTCCTGAGGACACCGGGCCTCCTGAAGCCGCCTGACGGCCGCCCGCATCGTGACCAGGCCCTCCGTGACCAGGTCCACCCCCTCCAGGGTGGAGGTGGGCGGCACCTCCATCCAGCCGTCGGCCGGCCGCTCCTCCGTCCGGAGTTCCGCCCCCAGCAGCCGGGCGGCAATTTCGGCCGTCGTATCCCCGCAGATCGCGCGCCGGCCCGGCTCGGCCAGGAATTTTTCCAGCGCCTCCCGATCCTGCCGGGGATCGCGAGGCGGGCCGCTCCACACCGTAGCCATGCGCATCGGCCGGACGTGCATGGCGACGAGGGTGGTTTCCCGTTCCGGCCGTCCCCCGGAAAGGCGCAGGAAGATGCGCACGAGCGCCTCCAGAAGTTCCTCGGCACCGCCGCCGGTATCGGCCAGCCGCTTGAGCGTCAGGGCGACCTCCTGCCAACTCCAGCGCCGTTCCCAGCCCCGGGCGCGGATGAAACCCTCGCTCACCACGGCCAGCCGGTCGCCTCCCTGAAGGCGAAAGGTGCAACGACGGAGCAGCCGGCCGCCCTGCTCTTCCTCTTCCACTGGCAGGAGCACGAGGTGCCCTCGACGTACCAGGAAGAGCGGCGGGGCATCGCACTCCAGGAGTTCGGCCCGGCAGCCTTCCTCCACCCGCAGGAGGGAAAGGGAAAGAGGGGCCCCCGCCGGAAGGGCAGGCAGAAGCGCCCTTGCCGCTTCCTCCGGCGTCCGGCCCTCCTGCAGGAGCCGGTCCAGTTGCCGGGAAAACGCCTCCGCCCCATCGGTTGTCGCGGGGGCGCCGACCAGAACGACGTGGAAATGCTCTTCGGTTTGAAAGGTGCGCACGGCCTCCCGGGGTTCTTCGCCCGGTCGGGCCAGGTTCCGGACGGCCCATTCCACCCAGAGCCTCAAGCGCCCCTCCCCGAACGGATGCCGTCCACCCAGACGCCCCGGCCACCTTCGCCGGCCAGGGCCCGTGTCAGTTCCGCCACCGTCGCCTCCTCCATAAGGAGCGTGGTGCGGGCGGAGACCTCTTTCAGGCGGTGGGCATCGCCGCCGGCCACCAGGCTGTAGGCGCCCAGTTCCGGGAAACGCTCCCGTGCCTCCCGTGGGCCCAGGAGGGGGGAAATTTCCACCCCCACCAGTCCCAGGTCCGGCGGGATAAAGCCCAGGTTGGCGATGATCGAATAGGACGGGCGATCCACATGGGCCGGAAGGCACAGACCGCCCAGTTCCCGTACGCGTTGCACCGCCTCCTCCAGCGAAAAGGTGCTCGAGGTCAGGAGGAGCCGTTCGTTGCGTCCGACGGCGTTCCCCGCCGCATCGAGCACGATCTGCACCCCGAAGACCTCCTCGCGATTCTTGAGCGCCGGGAGATGGGCATAGACCTCCTCCTGCCAGCGCCGCACCTGCTCCAGCGTGTCGAAGAGGCACAGGAGATGTACCTCCTCGCGGGTCTGGAGTTCCATCCCCGGCAGGACGGCGATGCCGCTACCTTCGGCCGCCGAGAGCATGGCCTCGGCATTTTCGGCCGAGTTGTGGTCGGTAACGGCGATGAGGCTCAGCCGCAACGCTTTGGCCCGCTCGATGATGAGCGCAGGGAGCATTTCCACCTCGGCACAGGCCGAAAGCACGGTATGGATGTGCAGGTCTGCCGTGAAGAAGCGCAATTCCACCACCTGTTTCGGTTGAACGTTGAACGCTCAACGGTTTAACGATGCTTCGCCCTCGGCGATGAACGTTTCCAGCCACCGGCGCACCTCGGGGTGAGAGAGGGGAAGGTCACCCAGGGTCGCGCGAATCTCGGCCGTATCGAAGGCAAATTCCCGTTCACCCACACGGTGGCGGTAGAAGAGATCGCACTTTCCTCCCAGAAGGAAGGCCAGGAGCGTTCGGGTCATGTCGCCCAGGGGGGCCCGGTCGATATGGCTGTACTGGAAGGTAGCCTCCAGGGTGGTTCCTTTTCCCTCCTGGGAGGTCAAGGTGACATCGCCGTTGCAGCGTTGGGCGGCGGCCTTGAAAAGCGGCAGGCCCAGCCCCACGTGGCGTGTCTTGCGGGTGGTATAGAAGGGGTCAAAGGCCCGGGCGAGTTGCTCCGCGCTCATGCCACGACCATTATCTCGGATGGTAATGTGCAAACGATCCGCTACCGGATCCTCTTCGATCACCAGTTCGACCCGGTCGGCGCCGGCCTCCTGGGAATTTTCCAGGGCGTCCAGGATGTGCAGGCCCAGTTCGCGCATCGCACCGCCTGGCGTGCCTCACCGTTCCCCCCCGGGGATGCCCAGCGCAAAGAGCCGGCCGACCACCGTGTACGTGGTAAGCGGCGTGGTCAGGATGGGGATGCCCTCCTCCTCGGCCTTGGAGAAGGTGGCCGGGTCGGGGACGACTCCCTCGGTGACCACGATGCCGGCCAGGTTCAGCAGGCTGGCCACAGCGACGATGTTCGGGTGGCCCTGCAGGGTCACCCAGAGGTTGCCGGGCTGGGCCTTGGCCATCACACAACTCAGGAGGTCGGAGGCATAGCCCCCGGTCACCTCGCGCCCCAGTTTCCCGGCCGCCGTATGCACTTCCAGGGCCAGTTCCCGAACGATCGTCTCCAGGGTTATCATCGCCATATCTTCCTCAGGCTGCTTTCCGGGCCGGCCGATCCCGATGATCCAGATAAATCACCACCTTTACCGAAGTCCATTGCGCGTTGGGCGATTCGATGAGCATCTCGTCGGCGCAGCGCTGGACGTTGCTCAGCCCCACGCCGGCTCCAAAACCCATCTCCCGCACCCAGTCCGGGGCCGTGGAAAAGCCCGGCTGCAAGGCCTTTTCGATGTCCGGAATGCCCGGCCCGGTGTCCATGGCCCGGATGATGATACGGTCGGGCTGGACCTCGGCCAGGATCTCGCCCCCGGCCGTGGTGTGGATGATGAGGTTCATCTCCAGTTCATAGGTTACAATGGCCGCCCGCCGCACGATCTGGGGCGGGACGGCCAGGCGCGTGAGCGCCCGCTTGATCTTGCTGGAAACCTCGCCGGCGCCGTCAAAGTTCTGCGCTTCCACCCGGCAGCGCAGGGTGATGCTGGTCAGGTCGGAGACGAGTTCCTCGAAGATATGGGTGACCTGATGGCGGAGCGTTTCTTCGCGGTGGTACTCCATTTCCAGTTGCTTCAGGAGGCCGCGGATGATATCGCCCCGGGTCACGATGCCGACGAGTTTTCCTTCACGGTCCACCACCGGGAAGCGGCCGAAGCCGTGCCGGTTAAAGTACTTGATGGCCATCACCACCGTCTCGTCGGCCCGGACGGTCACGGGGTTGCGGGTCATCTTCTCGCCTATGCGGGCCTCCATATCTCCGGCCGCCAGCGCCTTGATGAGGTCTTCGAGGCTGATGATGCCCACCAGTTCGCCGTTCTCCAGAACCGGCGCTCCGGAGATGCGGTGGTCGCGCAGGACCTCCCGGAGTTCGGCCATCGTATTCTGGGGCTCGACGGTGATCACGTTCCTGGTCATCACATCCCCGATTTTGACCTCATAGGCCAGTTCCTGGAGCCGGGTAATTTCGCTCATGGTCGTCTGTCGGGCCGTTTTCTACCCGGAATCGTCGGCCGTCCTCCAGGGGATGCGGCAGGAGATATCGCAACTGCGCAGGCCGGCCTGGTAGAGGCGTCCGCAGGCCTCGAACATGGCCAGGTTGGTCGTCACCAGGGGGATGCCCTTTTCCTGGGCCAGGGCGAGCGTTTCGGGCATCGGTTGCTTGCCGCGGACGAAGATGATGCCGGAGATGTCGGCCATCTCGGCCGTGCGCACCACCTGGGGGTTACACAGCCCGGTCAGAAGGATGGCCCCCGGCTCCACCAGGGCCAGGACGTCGCTCATCAGGTCGGCTGCGCCGCCACAGGGGATCTCCTTTTCGAGGTCGGCCTCGAAGAGGAGGGTGCCCTGGACGATCTCGACGATTTCCCGCAGTTTCATATCCCTGCTCCGGCCGCCGGCCTCACTTTCCGGCCGGCCGGCCGATTTTCTCCAGCACCGGCTTGGGGGAGACGATGTTCTTGTTCAGCAGGATTTCCTCGGCCGGGAGGTCAAAAGCCAGGGCCATCAGTTGGGTCAGGTAGAGGACCGGGATGTTCACCCGTCGGCCCAGTTTTCGGGAGACCTCGGCCTGATAGGCATCCAGGTTCATCTGGCACAGGGGGCAGACGGTGGCGACGCAATCGGCCCCGTCGGTCTCGGCCAGGAGGTCGGAGACCAGTTTGACCCCCACGTCCTTGGTGGAAGTGATCAGGATGCCGCCGCAGCAGCGCGTCTTGTAGAGGTAGGGGACGACATCGGCTTCCATGGCAGCGAGGAGGCGGTCCATCGACTCGGGCAGGTCGGGGCCGTCGTATTCCATAAAGGGGCGCACCGTCTGGCATCCGTAATAGGGTACGACGCGCAACCCGCGCAGGCTACGGCGCATCCGGGCCTGGATTTTCTCCGGGCCGATGTCGTTGGCGATGACGTCGAGCATATGGCGCACGCGGACCGTGCCGCGATAGGTCAGGCCGGCCGCGCCCAAAATCTCGGTCAGGCGGGCGCGCAGGGAGGGGTCGCGCTGGCAGTGCTTTTCCACCTTGAAGAGGCTCAGGTAGCAGGAACTACAGGTGGCGACGATGTCCAGGCCCATCTCCTCGGCCAGGGCCAGGTTGCGGGCCGGCAGGGCGAGGGAGAGGAGATAGTCCACCGACTCGGCCGGCGAGGAGCCGCAACAGTTCCAGTCGGGGATGGGGACGAGTTCCGCCCCCAGTTCACGGAAGACGGCCCGGGCCGAGACATCGTACTCGCGGGCGGCCGTTTCCAGCGTACAACCGGGATAGTAGGCGTATTTCATCGCAGAATCTCCTCCTTTTTCTCCATCTCGCGCACCTTGGCGTACATGGCCCGGATCTGGTCCACCCCTTTGATCGAGATCGGCCGCAGGGGCATCTTGCCCCGGCGCAGGAGCGCCAGCCCCAGCGGAGCGAAGGAGAAGGCCTGCAAGGGATTGGTCCGGAGCAGCCAGCGCAGCATCAGGAGGGTTTCATGCATCCGCCCGGTGTCGCGGACCACGTCCATGAAGGTCTCGTAGAAGCGGGCGCTGCGGTCCTTTTTCTCCACGCCCTCGGCCACCGAGAGGCGCTTCAGGGTGGCCATCGTTTCGGTCACCGAAATGCCCCGCGGGCAACGGATGGTGCAGGAGTAGCAGGTGGTGCAGAGCCAGAAGGTATCGCTCTGCAACACCTCATCGCGCAGGCCCACCTGGATAAGCCGCCACAACTGCCGTGGGGTGTACTCCATCGCGTAGGCCGTAGGACAGGAGGCGGTGCAGGTGCCACACTGGATGCAGGTCAGGAGTTTTTCCTTGTCCGGGGCCACCGTTTCGGCGAAGGAGTGGTCGAGCATCTCACGCGTCAGGTTGAAGGATTGAAGGGCCATAGCCGGAATACCTCCTTCAGAACTCTAGGGGCCTTTCCCCGCTCGGCGGGGTTCCCCTGTTTCCCATACCGTTGACACGTTCGCATGTTGGCACATGGGTGCGTTCAACCCGTCTGGTCCTCTGAGCCAGTGAGCAAAGATGGGCCGGCCGGCCAGCGGGCTTCCGGAATATCCAGCGGCTGCCGGGAGACGGCGCTCCAGAGCAGTTCCACCAGGTCGTAGGTCTGCATCCGTGCCCCCCAGCGGCGGGCCGTGCGGCTCAAGGTGTACCGGCACAACTGGCAGGCGGTGATGATGGCGTTTACACGGACATCCACGGCCTGGCTCAGGCGGCGGCGAGCCAGTTCCATGGCCACATCCTCCCGTAGCCAGGGAAGGTCGCCTCCGCCACCGCAGCAGATGGCCCCCTCGCCCCGATTGACCATCTCCTGGACCTTCAGATCGGGGATCATTTCCAGGAGCCGACGCGGCGGATCGTAGAGGCCGGACTGACGTCCCAGGTCGCAAGGGTCGTGGTAGGTCACGACGGCTTCCACCGGCGAGGGGGAAAGGCCCTGGCGGGAGAACTTCCGCAGGAGGAAGGTGCTCATGTGCTCGACCGGTGGGAGGCTCCGGTTGGGCAGAAGCCGGGGATAGAGTTCCCTCCAGACGGGGTAGCAATGGGCGCAGGCGGTGATCAGGCGGGAGGCCCCGGTGCGCTCGAAAGCCTCCAGGTTGTGCCGGGCCAGGACGGTGGCTTCCTCGCGTCGGCCGGCCACCAGGAGCGGATAGCCGCAACACCACTCCTCCGTCCCCAATGTGGTGAAGGAGAGGTCCAGGAAACGGAGCAGATGGACGGCGGACTGGGCCACGCCGTAGGTCAGGGGGAAGAAGGCGGCGTAGCAACCGACGAAATAGGCCACCTCGGCCGGCCGAGGCCGGCTCAGGTCCTCTTTCCCCGGAGGCAGGTTGAGCGTCCAGAGAAGGCGCAGGGCGTTGTCCTCGCCGGCCACGTTGTGGGTCTGGGCCACGCGCCGGCAGAGTTCCTGGAGGGGGAGGGGCATCACGTCCCGCTCGCGGGCGGCCAGGGCCTTGAGTTCCAGCATCGTCTCCATCGTGGGGATGGCGCGGGGGCAACGGGTGTTGCAGGCGTAGCAGGCGGTGCAGAGCCAGAAGGAGTTGCTCAGGAGAACCTCGTCTCGCAGCCCCACCTGGATGAGCCGCCACAACTGGCGAGGCGTATAGTCCATCGCATAGGCGGTCGGACACGACGCTGTGCAACTGCCACACTGGATGCAACTCAGTAGCCTCTCTTTATCCGGAGCGACCAGGTCGGGAAAGGCATGGTCGAGCATCTCGCGGGTCAGGTCGAACGTCTTCAGCGCCATGCTTCCCGCCTCGCCGGACCCAAACGGACATCGAGAATTATACCACAAAGCAGGACATTTGTCAAAAACGGGAGGACAAATGTCCTATATTGACGAAAATCGTCGTATTTCTTATTATTTCTTACGAATTTCGTCATCCTCCTGTCCGGACAGCAGGGGCAGATAGACCGTGAAGGTGGAGCCCTGGCCCAGGCGGCTGGAGATGGAGATACGGCCGCCGTAGCGCTCCACCAGGCTCTTGACGATGGAAAGGCCCAGCCCGGTCCCCTCCCGCTCGATGGCCCGGGCGTTTTCGGCCCGGAAGAACTCCTCAAAGAGGTGGGGGAGGGCTTCCTCGGGGA
>DAOUAK010000128.1:0-34078 GCA_034433695.1 Chloroflexia bacterium | reverse complement strand
GTCTCGTACTCCACGTGGGAGATGTTGATGGTGACCCCGCGCTGCTGCTCCTCCGGGGCGTTGTCGATCGTCTCAAAGGGGCGGAACTTGGCCAGCCCCTTGAAGGAGAGCACCTTGGTGATCGCCGAAGTCAGGGTAGTTTTGCCGTGGTCGACGTGGCCGATCGTCCCCACGTTCACGTGCGGTTTCTTGCGCTCAAACTTGGCCTTGGCCATCTCGTCTCACTCCTTGTCCGGGGAAGCCCCCGGCGACTCCAGACTTTCGCCGTTCCCGGTCGCGTCCCTGCGGGTCGAGCCCGGGCAGAGCAGCCGCTTGCTTCCGCGACCGACGAACGGCCTTGCTGTTTCCGAAATCCTACGGAACCACATACCCTCGCACCCGGGCGATGATTTCCCGGGCTACCTCCGGTGGGAGTTCCCGGTAATGGCTGAACTCCATCGCATAACTGGCCCGTCCTTGCGTGAGCGAACGCAGGCCGGTAGCATATCCGAACATCGTGGCCAGAGGGACCTGGGCCCGCACGATCTGGGTGCCATCGCGGGCCTCAAAGCCCTGGATTTCGGCCCGACGGGCGTTCAGGTCGTTCAGGACCTCGCCCAGATATTCCTCCGGCATGGTCACCTCGATCTTCATCACCGGCTCCAGGAGGATCGGTCCGGCCTGGCGGACCCCCTCGCGCAGCGCCTGGGAGGCGGCCATCTTGAAGGCCAGTTCGGAGGCTTCTTCCTCCCGGAAGGTGCCGCCCAGGAGGGTGGCCCGGATGTCCACCACCGGATAACCGGCCAGCACCCCGGTATCCATCGCTTCGTGGATGCCCAACCGGACGGCCGGTACAAAGTCGGCCGGTACCTCTTCGGCCGGAGCCCGGCTCTCGAAGCGAAAGCCCTCGCCGCGCGGGAGCGGCTCCAGGCGCAATCGGACGCTTCCGTAGAGCATCTTGCCGGCCGTCTGTCGGGAGAAGGTTCCCTCGACCTCCACCGCCCGGCTGATGGTCTCCCGGTAAGCCACCTGCGGCCGGCCCACATTGGCCTCCACATGGAACTCGCGCCGCAACCGCTCGACCAGCACCTCCAGGTGGAACTCGCCCATCCCGGAGATGAGCACCTGGCCGGTCTCCTCGTCGGTGCGAACCCGGAAGGTCGGGTCCTCTTCACTCAAAGCCTGCAAAGCCGCCATCAGACGCTCCTGGTCGGCCATTGTCCGCGCCTCCACGGCCACAGCGATGACCGGCTCCGGAAAGCGCATCGCCTCCAGCACGATCGGGTGTTCCGGATCACAGAGCGTATCGCCCGTGAAACTTTGCTTTGGCCCGATGAGGGCGGCGATGTCCCCGGCGTAGACCTCTTCGATCTCCTCGCGCCGGTTGGCGTGCATACGCAACAATCGGGCGACACGTTCCGCCCGATCTCGGGTGGCATTCACAACACGAGCACCGACCTGCAAGTGGCCCGAGTACACCCGGAGATAGGCCAGTTTGCCGGCATAAGGGTCGGTGACGATCTTGAAGACCAGGGCAGCAAAGGGAGCGTCATCCCGCGCTGGCCTGGTCTCGGCCTCCCCGTTGCGCGGGTCGGTTCCAACGACCGGCGGCACGTCCAGAGGCGAGGGCAGATAATCCACAATGGCGTCGAGCAGGGGTTGTACCCCCTTGTTTCGGAGCGCTGCGCCGCAGAGCACCGGCACCAACCGGCCGGAAAGCGTCGCCCGCCGCAGCGCCGCCTGCAACTCCTCTCCGGAAATTTCCCGGCCCTCCAGGTACTTTTCCGTCAGGAGGTCATCGGTCTCGGCAATACGCTCGACCAGTTCCTCCCGACGGGCCAGGAACTCTTCCCGATACTCCGGCGGGACCGGCCGTACCTCTGGGTTGGCCCCGAGTTCATCGGTATAGTAGAGGGCGACTCCCCGGAGGAGGTCGATGACCCCGCAGAACGAGTCCTCGGCGCCGATAGGGACCTGCACCGCCAGGGGACGGGCTTTCAGGCGGGTGCGAATGGACTCCAGCGCCTGCCAAAAGTCCGCCCCGACGCGATCCATTTTGTTAATGAAGCAGATCCGCGGAACCCGATAGCGGTCCGCCTGGCGCCAAACCGTTTCCGACTGCGGTTCGACGCCAGCCATCGCATCAAAAACCACCACGCCCCCATCGAGCACGCGCAGACTGCGCTCCACCTCGGCGGTAAAGTCCACGTGGCCGGGCGTATCAATGATGTTGATCTGATGTCCCCGCCAGAAGCAGGTGATCGCCGCGGCGGTGATGGTCACCCCCCGCTCCCGTTCCTGGTCCATCCAGTCGGTCACGGTGGTGCCGTCGTCCACGTTGCCCATCCGGTGGATGCGTCCGGTGTAGTAGAGGATGCGCTCCGTGGTCGTGGTCTTGCCCGCGTCGATGTGGGCGATGATGCCGATGTTGCGTATCTGTTGTAAAGGTATGGTTCTGGGCATCGCCTCGTCCGCTCTTCACATCCTCGATGGCCCGCCCAGCCTATCGGCCGGCCGTGGAACGCCAAAGCGAGGTGTTCGGAGCGAACGGGCGTTCCCCTACCAGCGATAGTGGGCGAAGGCCTTGTTGGCTTCCGCCATCCGATGGGTATCCTCGCGCCGCTTCACGGCTACTCCGGTATTGTTGGCGGCATCCATAATCTCGGCCGCCAATCGTTCGGACATGGGCCGGCCGGTGCGCGCCCGGGCCGCCGCCAGAATCCAGCGCATCGCCAGGGAAACGCGCCGCTGGGCCGGCACTTCGATCGGCACCTGGTAGGTGGCACCGCCGACCCGGCGAGGCCGCACCTCCACCACCGGCGAGGCGTTGCGGATGGCCTGCTCAAAGACCTCGACCGGGTCGCGTTTCGTCTTCTGGGCAATGAGATCGAACGCCTCATAGACGATGCGCTCGGCTAAACTCTTTTTTCCCCGCTGCATCGTCTTGTTGATGAACGCCCCTACCAGCAGGTTCTGGTATTTTGGGTCCGGCAACGGCTCACGCCGGGAATACCTTGGTCGTCTTGGCATCTTCTTTCCTCACCCAAGTTCGGTCGCCTCCGGAGGCGACCCATCCGGCTGCTCCTACGCGCCCTTCCGCCTGGGCGCCTTGGAGCCGTACTTGGAACGGCCTTTCATCCGGCCTTCGACGCCCTGCGCATCCAGCGCCCCTCGCACGATGTGATACCGTACCCCCGGTAGGTCCTTGACCCGTCCACCGCGCACCAGGACCACCGAGTGCTCCTGAAGGTTGTGGCCCTCGCCCGGGATATAGGCCGTCACCTCGATCCCGTTGGTCAGACGCACCCGGGCGATCTTGCGCAGCGCCGAGTTCGGCTTCTTGGGCGTCATCGTGCGCACCTGGACGCAGACCCCACGCTTCTGGGGGTTGCCCGGTGTGCGCACCGTCTTGTTGCGCAGGGCGTTGTAGTGAAAGCGCAACGCCGGCGCCTTGGCCTTTTTCCGAATCGGCTTCCGTCCTTTACGTACCAGTTGGTTAATTGTCGGCACTGTATTCTCCTGCTCAGTCCGATATTCAAAGACAATACCAAATGACCATTTTAGCACAACTCGGCCATATTGTCAAATTGACCGAAAACGGAAAACCTGCCTCTCTCCAGGAAAACCCCCGGATGACCGGAGCATTATAACACGAAAATCCGCCGTGTCAAATTGAGAACCACGGGGAAACTCGATTGACAACCCCGTTCGGCGGGGGTATAATGAAAATGAACCTTCCTAAAGGCAGCGTGGGAACCCTCCCGGAAAAGTGGTGAGTGGCTCGTCCGAAAGGAGGTGAATTGTCCGGATCGGTTCGTCCTCGGCCTGTCCTTATATGGCCTAGAAAGGAGGAAATCCCGTGAAACGATCCTGGTTTTCTCTGCTTCTGCTCCTGGTGCTCCTGGCCGGCCTTTTCCTTCCGGCCGGCCCCGCCCCCCGCGCCCTGGCCGCCGGCCCGCCCTGGTACGTCCGCGGCTCCTTCAACGGCTGGGGCACCGACCTCGTGTACGACGACGGCACCCACGGCGACGACGTGCCCAACGACGGCATCTATACCGTGGTCATCACCATCACGACCGCCGGCCGCTACGAGTTCAAGGTGGACGACGGCAACTGGACCGACCCCCATCCCCCCTCCAACGCCTGGCTGGTAACATCGGGCGACAACCAGCCGGTCAAGTTCACCTTCGATACCAACGCCTACAACGACGGCTGGTATCCTTCCACCCTCATCGTCAACGCCCAGGACGGCGTGACGACCTGGACCGCCGTGGGCGACTGGCAGGGCTGGAACCCCTCCGACCCTTCCACGGTGATGACCCCCATCGGCGGCAGCCTGTACGCCTACGTGACCACCATCCCCACGGCCGGCACCCACTATTACAAGGCCGTCCGTAGCGGCACCTGGGACGCCATCGGTCCCGAGGCGAGCGTTGTCAACGAAGGCGGCCGCTCGATCAACACCGATAACCTGGCCTTCACGACCCCGATGGATAACCAGCGCGTCCTCTTCCTGGCCGACGTCGCCCGGGCGCGCATCCGGGTGGGCCTGCTCTATGCCGATGTCCCGGTCGTCATCAACGAGTTCGTGGCCAAGGGGCCGGAGTGGATCGAACTCCATAACCCCACGATCCAGGATGCCGAGATCTCCGGTTGGAGCCTCACCTCCACCTACGGCGGCCTGAACTATACCTTCCCGCCCGGAACGGTGATTCCGGCCGGCGGCTACCTGGTCTATGCAACCGGAGGTGCCTACCTGCACAACGACGGCGACGTGATCCGCCTCGTTCCCCCCTTCGGTGAAGTCGATCGGGTCGGCTACGGCATCCGCGGTGGAGCCCCCATCCCGCCGCAGTACTGGGGCACCGCCCGCACCCCCAACGGCCGGGATACCGACGACGATGCCCGCGACTGGAACCTGGATGAGACGGAAACCCCGGGTGCGGCCAACGATGCCCCGCCGGTGGATCTGGGCGCCTTACTCATCCTCAACGAGTTCGATAACTACCCGCCGGCCGGCAACGACAAGGTCGAAATTTACAACCCCTCCGGTCTCCCGGTGAACCTGGAAGGCTGGCTCCTCTCCGACGGCGATGCCGTGGCTCCTATCGTTACCACCCCCACCGTCTCCCCCGGCGGCTGGGTCGTGCTCGAGGAGAACGTGGATTGGACCGTCGCGATGGACTTTTCCTCTATGGACGTCGGCTACCTCTTCCGGCCCGACGGCGTCCGGGTGGACCAGATCGGCTGGTACAACGAGTACGAGGATAACACCTTCCAGCGCATCTGCGACGGCGAAGGCCCCAACGACGGCTACGACTGGGCTACCTCCGGCGGAGGCACGACCTGGATGGACCTCCCCGAGACGCTGGGGCGCTCCAACTGCGTCGTGGACATTGCCGTGGACAAGTCCGGGCCGGCCTTTGTCCACCCCAACTCCCTGGTTACCTACACCCTTTCCTACGGGATGCAGGCCATGGGCCCCGGCGATAACGTTATCCTTACCGATACCCTGCCCGCAGGGGTTACCTACGTTACCTTCACCTCCTATCTCCCCGTCACCCTGACCCAGGTCACCCCCACCCTGGTCTTCGACGGTGGCACCCTGGGCGGCCTGATGACGAATACCATCTGGCTGCAGGCCCAGGTCGGCGACCTGCCCCTGGGTAGCGCCCTGACCAACACCGTCGAAGTGACCTGCACGGGTGATTCCGTCCCGGACAATAACGCGGATAGCCTGGTCAGCCTGGTGGTGGGCTCCGAGATCGGCATCACCAAGACGGGCACGGTCTTTGCCCTGCCGGGCGCGCCCATCTCCTATACCCTGACCTATGAGCAGATCGGCGAGCCGTCTCAGAACGTGGTCATCACCGACGTCCTCCCGGCCGCCGTCACCTACCTGAGCGATACCGCCCCGGTCACGCCGACGATGCCCGCCCCCAACGTTCTGGTCTGGGAACTGGGCCCCGTCTCCGCCACCGCTTCCTTCATCGTCTACGGCCAGGTGAGCAGCGACCCGATGACCTGGACGGTGCGCAACCAGGTCTGGATCACCTCCACCAACGACACCGATCCGGACAACAACTACGCCTACTGGGATACCGACCTTCCCATGCCCATCTCGGCCATCCAGCATGTGGACGAGATCAGCGGCACATCGCCTTCGCCCTTCGTAGGTCAGCACGTCTATGTGATCGGCATCGTGGTGGCCGATTCGCAGGCCTATCCCGCGGCCGGGGGAAATCCGGTGCGCTACGTCATCGGTGATCTCTCCGATTACGGCCCCTGGGACGGCCTCCTGGTCTACGACCCCGGGCGGGTGGTCACCGAAAGCCAGGTCCTCGTCCTGGGAGGGACGGTGCAGGAGTACTATGGGATGACCGAACTGGACGACATTGACTACTTCCAGGTGCTGATGGACTGGTGGCCGCCGTTCCCGGTGCTGACCACCACCGCCGCCATCACCACGGTCAACCCCCAGCAGGCGGAACCGCTGGAAAGCGTGTTGGTCGAGGTGCGCTGTGCCGAGGTCACCCGCCTGCCGAACGCCTACGGGGAGTGGCTGATCGCCGACCGGAGCGGTGTGGCGGCCCAGGTGGATGACATGGGCGACTATGCCTACGTCCCGCGGTTGGGCGACGTCCTCTGGACGGTGCGCGGTGTCCTTTTCTATGCCTACAACCATTACAAGATCGAGCCGCGCTACGATGCCGACATCGTGCCGGCCCCCACCGTTCGGAGCGTCGGGCCGGCCGACGGCGCCACTAACGTGCCCATCTCCACCCTGGTCACCGCCACCTTCAACATCTCCCTCACCTCATCCACTGTGAATACGCAAACGTTCTTCCTCCTGGACCCGGCCGGCCTTGTGGTTCCGGCCACCGTCACCTACGATGAGGACACCCGCACCGCCATCCTGGACCCCGTGGATGACCTGGCCTACGACACGACCTATACCGCCCACATCACCGGCGTGCAGAGCCTCCAGGGCGCGCCGATGTGCGCCGAATATACCTGGTCCTTCACGACCGAAACGGCCCCTGAACCGGACCTGACTCCCTCCATCAAGGAGGCCGACCGCCTCTATGTGTATCCCGGCGAAGTCCTCACCTTCACCATCCGCCTGATCAATGTGGGCGAGATCGAGGCCATGACGACCATTACCGATGTCCTCCCGGCGGAAATCGCCGTCCTCACCGAGACCCTCCCGCCCGGCATGGTCTATACCGACGGCCTTCTCCTCTGGAGCGGCGGGGTTCTGCCCCAGTTTCTGGTGTCATTGCCCTTCCAGGCCCGCGTCCTGGACGTCCCGGCCGGCACGGTCATCAACAACCTGGTCTGGATTGACGACGGCGTCCACGCCCCCTTCACCCGCACCGCCTCCGTCGAAGTCCTGGGCGCTCCCGACATCGAAGTCTCCCCTCTGGCGTTGAGCGCCGTCCTCAACCCCGGCGGCAGGACGACCCAAACCTTAAGCATCCGTAACACGGGCGAGGAGATCCTGAACTGGAGCCTGGCCGAAGTGCCCTCCGTCCCCTGGTTGACCGAGACGCCCACCGGCGGGGTCATCCCGCCCACCGGACAGGAGACGGTGCAGGTCGCCTTCGATGCCGCCGGGTTGATGACCGGCACCTACACCACAACCCTGGATGTGGCCAGCGACGACCCGGACGAACCGCATGTCCAGGTGGATGTGACCCTGGTGGTCACGACCAGCTGTATCCCCATCAGCGGGACGGACTTTACCTACACCCCGCCCCAGCCTCATCCGTGGCAGGTCATCACCTTTACCGGAAGCGTGGCCCAGGGCAGCGAACCGATTACCTATACCTGGACCTTCGACGACGGCGGGACGGCCTCCGGCCGGGTAGCGACCCACGTCTACACCCGTACCGGCACCTACACCGTGACCCTGACGGCAGAGAACGCCTGTAGCCGGCAGGAAGTCCACAAGAGGTTGCGTATCGCCTGGCCTTATGCCGTTTACCTGCCGCTTGTGCTCAAGGGCTATACGTTCCCGTAGATTTTCGGAACAGGCCGGGGAAAAATCAGGTGGAGGTAGGAGAAATCCCACCTCCACCTGACTTTTGCGATAGGCGTGTGGCTTAGCGGGTCCGGCGCAAGAGCACCGTTCCGGCTGCACTTAGCAGGCCGAGCACACCGACGGCGATGGCGATGGCCCAGCCCAGGGGGAAGGTATCTCCGGGAGTCGTCTCCGGAGTTTCCGATGGGTAAGAGGTTGGGGTGGGGCCGGCCGGTGGGGTAAGCGGCGGAACTGCCTGGGAGACGACCTCGTAGGCCGTCCCGTCCAGGACCACGATGACGCGCTCGCCGACGGCCAGGTACTTGCCCCATTCGGGGCGGGCATTCACCAGAGCAAAGTAACCCTCGCTGCCGAAAGTCACCGGCGTTGTGGGTGTGCCATGGCGGTAGGTCGTATCGGTCCAGACCCCGTTGACCCGAAGGAAGGCTTTGTCGGCGACCTGACGCAGGCCGGCCTGCTCCGTCCCGGAGTAGCCCCCCTCCTGGAGGCGCTGAACCTCCAGGCTATAGTCCACGCCACCCTTGCCTACGGAGGGAGCAGCCGAGGGCATGATCCTGAGAAAGGCGCTTTTGGATTCGGCCTGCCCTTCTTCCGTCAGCACGCGGCCGGTCTCGTCTACCAGGAAGGAAGTGTAGGGGGTGATGATGCCGTAGCGCAGGCTCAGTTCGATGATCTCGTCCACCACTTCCCGATTTTCCCCGTGCAGCCGAATCTCGCTCAGGAGGTAGCCGATCTTGCGCGAGGCCCAGAGGCGGGGAAGAAAATCGTTGCGGGTGCTTTCGTGGGGAAAGGTGAGGTCTTCGTAGCGGTAGGTGCGTTCCTCCCCGCCGGCCGTCCCGCGCAGCGTAATCGTCGTGGAGCCGCCCTCGCGGTAGCGGCCGGCCAGCGCCACCTGGCTTCCCAGGAAGAGGTCGGGAAGGGGGCTGGGGTAGGTATCGTATACGGCGATGCCGCCGAAGTCGAGTGTGGGGCCGGCCAGCACCGGCCGGCTGATCTTGCTGTAGAAGGCCGAGACCCGCTCCTCCAGGTTCTCTCCGGGGAGGATGTAGGTGCTGGCGCCGTGATTTTCCGCCGCCAGAGCATCCAGAAGGGCGCTGTTGACGTCGTAGCCGACGCCGAAGGTAAAGAGCCGGATGCTCTCGTGGCTGCGTTCGCGCACGAGGGCCAGGAGGCGAGCTGGGTCCTCTTCCCCTACCGTGGGGAGGCCGTCGGTGAGGAAGAGGATAACCTGGGGTCGGCCGGAAGCCCTATCGGCCAGGTCCAGGGCCTGCCTGAGGGCGGCCTCGATGTGGGTACTCCCGCCGGCCGAAAGGTTCCGGACGTAGCGCCGGGCTTCATCCCGCTCGGAGGCCGGACGGAGTTCCGGGGCGTAGGTCGAGACGGAGGAATCGAAATCCACAATGGCGAACCGGTCTTCAGGATTGAGGTGGTCGAGGACGAAAAGGAGCGCCGAACGGGCCTGCTCCATCTTCTCGCCCGACATGCTGCCGGAGGTGTCCAGGACGAAGATAACGTCCTTGGCCACCACCTCCTGGGTTTCTTCCTCGACCGGCGGGGCGATCAGGAGGAGAAAGAAGCCGTCCTCGCCCTGAGGGTGGTAGGTCAGCAGGTTGAGGCCGACGTCTTCGGGAGAGAGGGTGTAGTAGAGGACAAAGTCGCGGTCGGGCAGGACGTCGCGGGCCTCATAGCCGACGGTGGCGTGATAGTCGTCGGGCCGGTCTATGGAAACGTCGTGGCTGGGGGAGTAGACGGCCCGAAGCGGCTCCCGCGAGGTCAGGTGTACGGTGATGGCGACGTCCTGGAGCGGCTGGGGGGAGAAGCGCTCCGTGCTCAGGGGGTAGACGTACTCGACCAGACCCTGGTCCACCGGCAATATCTGGCGGTATTCGATCTGGACGCGCTTTTCCTCGCCCGGAGCGATGGGAAAGATGCTGGCCTGGAAGGTGTTGCGGCCGATATATTCGAGCAGGGCGGGGTCGCGGTGTTTGCGGACGATGGACTCGTAGATGGAGCGGGCTTCCTCGCGGTCGAGCACCCGGCCCTCCAGAGGCTTGCCGTCCACATACATCACAAAACGTTCGATGCTGGCTTCTTCGGGGAGGGGGAAGATATAAGTGCCCTCGACGGCGAAGCGGTTGTCGTTGCGGAAGCGCTGGTCAATCCGGGTGGTGGCGACCTGGTCCTCGATGGTGACCTCGACATGGTGGTAGACCACGGTCAGGTAGGCCGGCCCCTGGGGTGGGGGTGGTTCGATGATGATCACGCCGTCGGCCCGGGCCGGCAGAGGGAGAAGAAGGCCGACCAGAAGGACGGCCAATGGAAGGAACATAAACCGTTTCATCCTGCACCTCCTGGATACCTATCCTCCATCTTCAGGGGAAAATCGCCCCTAAAGACGCAGCCCCCCGAGGGGGGATTACCCGGGGGCGCGGGCCAGACGGCGTCGCAGGTCTAGAATCAGGTAAACGAGGAGGGGCGGCGCGACCATCCAGAAGACCACCAGGGCATCCATCTGGTAGGTGGTCTCCCAGGTGATGCCCCACCAGTACCAGACAAAATTCCAGCCCAGGTGGGCGAGTTCCCCGGCACAGGCAGATAGCGCCAGGGGCGCAAAGAGCCGCTCGTCGTTCCAGAGGGCGAGGAGGGCGATGGAGAGGAGGAGGTACCAGGGCCAGTACCAGAAGTTGGCCAGGAGGAGGTAAAGAAAAAGGGCGCTGGAGCACTTTTCCAGGAGGATCGTCCAGGAAAGTTTCCTTTTCTCCTGTTTCATCAGGAGCACGCTTCCCGCTCCGAGTTGGGCGCCCAGGAGGAGGCCCAGGAGAAGGCTCAGGGGAAGGCCGGCCAGGTTCCCCAATTGCTGTCCCCAGCGCTCCCCCACCAGTCCCCATCCCCCCAGGGACCACCAGAGGAACCCTCCCAGGGTGCCCGCCATCCCTCCTCCCGTCAGGCCGATCCGCAGGGCCAGTTTCCGGTCGGGCCGGCCCAGGCTCCAGACGGCCCGCCCCAGGAGGAGGAGGTAACTCAGGGCGAAAAGGCCAAGAAAAACGCCGCGCACCAGGTCACCAATCGTGCTATCCGGCAGGTAGGGAAGCAGCGCCTCTCGGCCGACGCTGGCGACGGTCATGCGGAACATGTCCATGCGGCGGGTAAAGGTGCCGGCGATCTCCGGCCATTTCCAGAAGAGGGCATAGTGCTCGGCGGCCAGAAGGAGCGCCGGAAGGAGGAGAAGGAGGCCGTGGGACAGCCACGTTTTCCCTTTTGTCTCCTCGGAGAGGAGGTAGAGCAGGAAGAAGGGGATGAAGAGGACGGTGATGAACTTGACCAGGACGGATGCGGCCAGAAAGAGCAGGGCGACCCCGCCGTAAAGCAGGCGAGGCATCGGCCCGGCGGAAGGACGGGCCCGGCTGAGCATCCAGAAAGCGCCCAGGAGGAAGACGGCCATCAGCATATCGTTGTGGGCGTTGCCCAGACCCTCCATCAGCACCAGTGGGTTCCAGGCAAAAAGGAGGGTGCCGGCCAGGGCACGTTGCGGGGCGGTGTGACGGAGGGTGGCGGCCAGGAGGAAGACGCTCAAAAGATAAGCGGCCAGGGCCAGGGCCTTCTGGGCCACCATATTGGACCACAAGGAGTTCCCGGCCAGACGGACCAGCAGGGCGCTCAGCGCTTCCCAGAGCGGTCCGTAGGCGGAGGTGGCACTGCGCCACGAGACATAGTCCACCATAGGATCGTTGGCATACTTTTCGGGGGCGTGGACGTAAGGGTTGCCACCGTAGAGGGCCGTGATGCGCCCGCGGGCGATATAGTCGTAGAGGTCCAGGGAGGTAATGGGGGCGACGAAAAAGTTGGCCAGGGCAAAGAGCAGGGCAAAGGCAAGGACGAAAATCCACCACCGACGTTCGTTCCGCCCGCGACAGAGGCGGTATGCCAGGCCGTAGAGGAGGAAAAGGCCGACGGTCGCCAGGGCTGTGGCCAGGGCTACGGCGCCGTCGCGATCGGCGATCAGGCCGATGCCGATCTGCTTGAGGTTGTGGTAGCGTTGCAGGGAAAAGGGAAGGGAAAAGTGCAGGACGTAGAGGGCCAGAGAGGCCGCCCCCAGGGTCAGGAGAAGGGGGAAACGAAGGCCGTCCTTTCCCCTCTGGAGCCAAACCGGCAGCCAGATTCCCAGGGCCAGGCCCAGGAAGAGGGCTCCGGAGACGGGAAGCCAGAAGCGTACCTCGGCGGGCAGGCCGATAGGAGGCGGGGGCTCGGCGAACGGCTCGGTCGGGGCAGGTACGGGTCGGGCCTCGACGGGGGAGAGGGCCGGCCAGCCGCAGGTCAGGACCAGCAGGGGAGGAACCCAGAAGAGGAGGACGGCGCCGACCAGGCCGGCCCACAGAGTCCACCTCGAACGCGACATTTGGCCTCCTGCACGGTCTACGGTGTGTGGGGAAAAGACCGAGGAATACCTCGGACCACACCGGAAGCATTCTAGCACAAGCGGCCGGCCGGCGCAACGCGTCCGGTAACATTATCTTTTGAGGGAACGAAGGCATTTCGGTAACATTTTACATGAGGGAATACGCGCGGTTGCAGGGTCGGACGGGTTATAGTATAATTTCCCTCGGCAGTTTGATGGAGGAATAAGGTGAAATTGGCGATCGTTGTACTGTCCAATGCCCAGGCGGATGAGACGGTGGAAGCCCTTCTGAAGGCCGGACATCGGGTCACCCGCCTGGCCAGCACCGGAGGTCTCCTCCGACAGGGCAACACCACCCTGCTCGTCGGGGCGGAGGACAGGGATATGGAAGAGATTATGAACCTCCTTCGCAAGCATGCGCCTGGGGCCGTGATTGCCGTGTTGCCCCTGGAACGCTACGAGCACTTTTGAAACAGGAGAACGTGATGGCTGAGATCACTTTACAGGCAGAACGGCGAAAGGTTATCGGCAAACAGGTACGGCGTCTGCGCCGCTCTGGGCTGGTGCCCGGCATCCTCTATGGGCCTCGCATGGAGGCGTTGCCCGTCCAGGTCTCCCACAAGGCGCTGAGCGAGGTTTGCCGGCAGGTAAAGGGCAGCACCCTGATCCAGGTGATGCTGGACGGCGACGTCTATCCCGCCCTGATCCGCGACCTTCAGCGTGACCCGATCAGCCAGGAGATTCTGCACCTGGACCTGGAGCGGGTCGATCTGGAGCGGCCGATCACCGCCCAGGTCCCCGTCGTTCTGAAGGGCACCTCGCCGGTCGTGGAGCAGGGCCTGGCGGTACTGACGCACGGCCTGGAGGAGATCGAAATCCGGTGTCTACCCGCTGCCGTCCCCGCCCATATCGAGGTGGACATCTCTACCATTACCCAGCCGGACCAGGCCATCCACGCCGGCGACCTCTCCCTCCCTCCGGAGGTGCACCTCCTCACCGATCCCAAGGCGGTCATCGTCTACACCACGCCGCTTCGCCCTCTGGAAGAGGAAGAGAAGCCGGTCGAGGAAGCGGCCCCGACCGGGCCGGCCTCATCCCAAGAGAAGGAATAGGCTCTTTCCTCCATCTGGAAGAAAAAAGGAGCAAGCCATGTTCGGCCCCGAACGTTTCCGGCAGATCGCCGAGACCGTTTTCCGGTACTCCGGTGCCGACCAGACCGAGGTGGTCTTTATAGCCGGCGAGGAGGCCCTAACCCGCTTTGCCAATTCCTATATCCATCAGAACATTGCCCGCAACAATGCCCAGGTATCGGTTCGAGCCGTCCTGGGCCGGCGCACCGGCGTGGCCTCCACCAACGACCTCTCGGAGGATGCGCTGCGTCGGGTGGTTGAAGAGGCGGTGGAGAACGCCCGGATGCAGGTGGAGGACCCCGATTTCCGTTCCCTTCCCGGGCCGGCTCCCATCCCATCGGTCGAATCCTTTTCTCCGGGAACGGCTTCCTGTTCGCCCGAGGAGCGGGCCCGCCGGGTGGAGGTAATCTGCCGGTTGGCCAGGGAGCACAGCCTGCGGGCCAGCGGGGCCCTTTCCACCGGCTGGAGCGAGATCGGGGTGGCCAATTCTCTGGGCGTCCAGGCTCACTTCCCGTTCACCCGGGCCGAACTGAACACGGTCATTATGGGAGAGAGTGGCTCGGGGCATGCCACGGCCATCGCCACCGGCCTGGAGGAACTGGATGAGGAGGCCGTTGCGCGAGAGGCCATCGGCAAGGCGCTACGGAGCGTCAATCCTGTCGAACTTCCTCCGGGCGAGTATGAGGTTGTCCTCGAGGAATATGCCGTTGCCACCATGCTGAACTATATGTCTTACCTGGGCTTTTCGGCCATGGCGTTGCAGGAAGGGCGCAGTTTTATGCGGCTGGGGGAGCGTATCGTCGGGCCGGAAATCACCATTTGGGACGATGGTCTGGACCCCTCCGGCCTGCCGCTCCCCTTTGACTTCGAGGGTGTGCCCAAACAGCGGGTGGACCTCATCGTCGAGGGAATCGCCCAGGCGGTGGTCTATGATTCGTACACGGCCGGACGAGAGGAAGGGCGTTCTTCCACCGGTCACGCCCTGCCGGCCCCCAACACCTTCGGCCCTATACCGCTCAACCTCTTTATGGCGCCGGGTACCACTCCGCGGCAGGAGTTGGGCCGTTCCATCGAGCGCGGCCTCTGGATCACCCGCTTTCACTACGTCAACCCGGCCCATCCCAAGAAGGCCATCCTGACCGGCATGACCCGGGACGGCACTTTTCTTATCGAAAACGGGGAGATCACCCGGCCGGTCAAGGACCTGCGCTTTACCCAGAGCGCACTGGAGGCGCTGAGCGAGGTGGTCGCCATCAGCCGGGAGACACGGCTGGTGTCCGGCTTTTTCGGCGGCACCCGCGTTCCGGCCCTGCACCTGCGCCGCTTCCGCTTCACCGGGACAACGGCCTAAGCCCCGGGAGGAGATGATGCCGGAACTCTATTGGCGTCGCTGTCCTTCGCCGTGGGGTTCGCTTCGTCTGCTGGCTACCGAACGCGGCCTGTGCCGGGTAGTCCTGCCCGCCGAGGAGGGGGTGGAACGCTGGGTTGCCCGGTTTCTGCCCGGCCACACGGCCGTTGAGGGAAGCAGCCTTCTGGAGGAAGCGGCCGGCCAGTTGGAGCGCTACCTGGCCGGCCGGTTGCGCACCTTTTCCCTACCCCCGGATCTCTACGGGACTGCCTTTCAGAAGGCCGTCTGGCAGGCGTTGCAGGCCATCCCTTACGGCCAGGTGTGGAGTTACGCCCAGGTGGCCGCCGCCGTGGGCCGGCCACAGGCCGTCCGGGCCGTCGGAGCGGCCGTTGCGGCCAACCCGCTGCCTATCGTCATCCCGTGCCACCGCATCGTCCGCGCCGACGGCTCCCTGGGAGGCTATGGCGGCGGTGTGGAGATGAAGCGGGACCTGCTTCGCCTGGAAGGTTGCAACTCGGCGCGCCTTGTGTTAGAATAAATGTGGGTCCGCAGGCGGCCAGACCCAAAGGAGGAACGAGTGGCTACGCGCACCGATGAGATGGTCAAGCTGCTCAAGGAACTCCAGATGACCACCCCGGATGTCGAGGCCTCTGCGGTGGTCAGCGTGGACGGGCTGATCATTGCCTCGGCTCTCCCTGCCGACGTGGAGGAGGACCGCGTCTCGGCGATGAGCGCGGCCATGCTTTCCCTGGGCGAACGGATCGCCAGCGAACTACGCCGGGGGGCGCTGGATCAGGTCTTTGTGCGCGGCGAGGAAGGGTATGTGCTCCTGATGTCGGTGGGGCAGGAGGCCGTGCTGACGGCGCTGGCGCGCAAAAACGCGAAACTGGGCCTGGTCTTTCTGGATATGAAGCGCACGGCAGCCGAACTTCTCCGTCTGTTGGCCTAGGAGAGAGCCTGGGGCAACCGCATGATTCACCCCCTGGGCCTTTAGGACGTATCCGGTCATTGACGGCCGCGATGCGCCTTGCCTTCCCATCCGACGGGCAGAACCTCCTTCCTTTCTCCCCCTTTTGCCTTCCGGCCTTGCTCCAACGCCGTTCTTGTAGGGATGACCCCTCGGGTTGTCCACGCACGGCCTTGCGTGCCCCAAATTTTTCGGAGATAGGGTAAAGCGGGGATCGAAAGACCCATTTCCCCATGTCGGATGGGATGAATTGGTTATTATGCCCAACCATGTGCATGGATCATTGGCGTCGTGAAGGACAACGCAACCCACGTCGCCTTTAGGACGACGCATGCCTCGCCCCCAGTACGGGCGAGGCATACCTCGCCCCTACTACTTTTTTGGGGACACACCCTGCGTCGGGGACCATTTGCATCCTGGGGGCAAGTGTTGTAAAATATAGCGGTGTGGGGCTTGTCCGGGTGGGCTAGAAAGGGGGGCCGAAGATGGCCACCGTGGTAGATTACGAAAACGTTCGAAGAAGGCTGGAACGCGAACGCAGCGAACTGGACCGCGACATCCGTCGCTTGGAGGAAATTACCGAGAAACTCCGCAGCGACCGCGGCGGCGGGGATGGTGGGATAAGTAACCATCTGGCCGAAGGGGCCAGCAGCACCTTTGATCAGGAGCGTAACCTGGCCCTCCTGGGGAACCTCCGACGGACGCTCGGCCTGGTCGAGGCGGCCCTGAAACGCCTGGACCTGGGTACGTATGGTTTTTGTGAAGTCTGCGGCGAGCCGATTGACCGGGCCCGGCTGGAAGCGTTGCCGTATGCGGCCCAGTGCGTCCGTTGCCAGACCCGCCTGGAGACAGAATAATTGACCGAATCGCCGCGACGCCGTTGGGTCCTGTGGCCGCTCCTTCTTTCTCTGCTCACCGTCCTTGTGGATCAGGTGAGCAAGTATTTTGTGGTCCGCTACCTTTCTCCGGGAGAGACGCTTTACCTCCTGGGCTACGCCCTGCGTCTGGAACATGTCCGCAATACCGGTGTTTCCTTCGGCCAGTTGCAGAATCATTCGGCCGTCGTTACCCTCCTCGGCCTGGTGACGGTTGTCCTCCTCTTTATCGGTTACCCTTACCTTCTGACGCCAGTCCGCTGGGCCAATGCGGCCCTGGGCCTGATCCTCGGCGGGGCCGTGGGCAATCTGATCGACCGGGTGTCAACGGCCTGGCGATACGGGCTGAACGGGGCCTATGTGGTGGACTTTATCGGGGTGAGCATCTGGCCCGTTTTCAACGTGGCCGATAGTACCCTCACCGTCGGCGCCATCGCCTACGGTCTCTACCTGCTCCTGCACGGATACCGGAAGGAAAAGCCGTGGATGAGGAAAGAGCCACCCGGAAACTGACCTTTTTCTCCGGCCAGGAAGAGGCCGGCCGGCGGGTGGACCAGGTGGTTGCCGGGCGCATCCCGGACCTTTCGCGTTCCCGTGTCCAGCGCCTGATCGCCTCGGGATTGGTCACGGTCGACGGCCGACCGGTTCAGCCCAGCACGCGCCTGCGCCCCGGCAGCCGGCTGGAGGTGGTGATCCCCCCGCCGGAACCGACGGAACTCTGCCCTCAGGAAATTCCCCTCGCCATCGTTTACGAGGATGCCGATGTGGTGGTGCTGGACAAGCCGGCCGGCCTGGTGGTCCACCCGGCTCCCGGACATCCCCATAGCACCCTGGTCAACGCCCTTCTGGCCCGTTACCCCGACCTGGCGGTGGGCGGGGCCCTGCGGCCGGGCATCGTTCACCGTCTGGACCGCTTCACCTCCGGCCTGATCGTGGTGGCCCGCAACGACGCCGCCCATCAGGCTTTGGTGGCCCAGCAAAAGGAGCGGGCCATGCTCAAGGCTTACCTGGCGCTGGTGGACGGCCATATGCCGGAGCGAGAGGGGGTCATCGACGCGCCCATCGGCCGGCATCCCCGTCGGCGTCAGCGGATGGCGGTGGTTTCCGGGGGGCGGCCGGCCCGTACGGCCTATCGCGTGCTGGAGGAACTGGGCCCCTACACCCTGCTGGAAGCACGCCTGGAGACGGGCCGTACCCACCAGATCCGTGTCCACCTGGCCTATAGCGGCCACCCCGTGTTGGGGGACGACGTCTATGGCCGGCGGGGCGGCGTGCTGGGGCTCAGGCGGCAGTTCCTCCACGCCTATCGTCTGGGCTTTCGCCTTCCCGGAAGTGGGGAATACCGTGAGTTTCGTTCCCCCCTTCCGGAGGACCTGGCCTCCGTCCTGGAAAGCCTGCGCCGACGATATGCTCCTTCGTCCTGGGCCGTTTTGAGTGCGGAACATGGAAGATAGACCTCCACCGGCCGGCCCGGCTTCTCTGACCGGCGTGGTGCTGGCCGGGGGGCGAAGCCGCCGGCTAGGACGGGATAAAGCCCTCCTGCGTCTGTGGGGGGAGGACGGCCCCACCCTCCTGGAGGTCATCCTTTCCCGCTTGGGGGCGGTCTGCGAGGAACTGCTGGTGGTGAGCGACGGCCCGCGCCCCTGGCCGGCTTCTTCCGCCCGCATCGTCTTCGACCGCTACCCCGGCGGAGGAGCGCTGGGAGGCCTGTATACCGGCCTCCTGGAAGCCTCTTTCCCCTTTATCCTGGCCGTGGCCTGCGACATGCCCTTTCTCTCCATCCCCCTTCTGGCCTATATGGCCGGCCGGCCGCGCCACTACGACGTCCTCATCCCTCGCCTGCGCCCGACCCGGTGCGACCCTCCCCACCTGGAACCCCTGCACGCCATCTACGGCCGGCCCTGCCTGGAACCGATGCGCAGCCTCCTGGAACAGGGGGAACGCCGTATTATCCGTTTCTTCCCCCAGGTGCGCGTGTGCTACCTGGAGCCGGAAGAGTGGGCCCGCTTCGATCCGGCCGGCCTCTCCTTCCGTAATATCAACACCCCCCAGGACCTGGAGGAAGCCCAGGCCATCCTGAGGCGGTGACCGTTCTCCGTACCATCTCTCACGGCAGGAGGATCCTCACCCAGCGCAGAACGCGCCCTGCCTCTACCTCCGGTCGGCGCGAACCACCTGCAAAAACGGCGCGCGCCCGTGGGAAGGCCGTGGGGAAGCCATTTGCGTTCCCCAAGGGGTTATAGTATAATACCGCCCACTTTCCGGCCATCTTGGGCTGGCCGAGGCAAGATGCACGAACTGGCTATCACCCAGCGTATTCTGGAGATCGCCCTGGAACATGCCGGCCGCGCCGGCGCCCGGCGGATCGTGGCCATCCATCTGGTCGTCGGCGACCTTTCCTCGGTCGTGGACGATTCGGTACAGTTCTATTTCGATCACCTCTCTCCGGGGACCCCGGCCGAGGGGGCCAGTCTGCACTTTACCCGGCTTCCGGCCCGCTATCGCTGTCGAACCTGCGGGGAAGAATTCATCCCGGAACGCGGCCTGGTCTGGCAATGCCCGGCCTGTCGGGGATGGGAGGTCGAAATCGTGCAGGGGAGAGAATTTTACCTGGAGAGCATCGAGGTGGAATGAACGACTAGGAGGCAAGATGTCAAAAATTGCCGTCGTCCAGGACATTTTGAGCGCCAACGATGAGATCGCCCGGGAAAACCGGAAGCGCTTTGACCGGGCCGGCGTGCTCGTCCTGAACCTGATGTCGGCGCCTGGGGCGGGCAAGACCAGCCTGGTACTGCACACCATCGCCGCGCTACGGCCGAAACTGCGCCTGGGCGTGGTGGAGGGGGATGTCGCCTCCCAGGTGGACGCCGAGCGGGTGGCCGAAGCCGGCGTCCCGGTCGTGCAGATCAACACCGGAGGGGGCTGCCACCTGGATGCGAACATGCTCCGGGCGGCGCTGGAGAGGATTCCTCTGGAGGAACTGGACCTTCTGCTGGTAGAAAATGTGGGCAACCTGATCTGCCCTGCCGCCTTTCGGCTGGGAGAACACCTCCAGGTGGCCGTGGCCAGCCTGCCCGAAGGGGACGACAAGCCGCTCAAATATCCGGCCCTCTTTGCCCAGGCCGACGCCGTCGTGGTCAATAAGGTCGACCTGGCCCCCTATCTGGACTTTGACCGGGAGGCCTTCCGCCGTCGGGTCGAGGGGCTGAATCCCGATGTGGCCTTTTTCGAGGTCTCCTGCCGCACCGGCGAGGGCATCCCGGCCTGGATCGATTGGCTACGGCGAAAGCAGGAGGAGGTACGGGGGAACCGGTAAGACGGAGCGGCCGGCCGGTTGCTCCGTAGTCGCGGAGGATCGGTGGATGCTGAGTGAGAAAGAACTGCAGAAACTGCGTCGGCGGCTGGAGGAAGAGCGAGATCGGCTGCGAAAACATATCGCCGATCTGGGGGAGATGCTCCGGCTGGAGGACCGGGAGATCGGCTCGGCCGAGGACGATGCCGACATTGCCGCCCGAACGATCTCCTATGACGGCTTGCTCGCCCTGATGGAAAGCGAGCGGGAGACGCTGGCCGAGGTGGAAACCGCCCTCCAGGCGATGGAGGAGGGAACCTACGGGCGCTGCGTGTCCTGCGGTCGGGAGATCGAGCCGGCCCGCCTGGAGGCCCGCCCTTACGCCCGTCGCTGCATCGTTTGCCAGGAACGCGAAGCGCTCGTGTAGGGCCTCCCTACCGTTCCGCCAGCCAGCAGGCGACAAAATGCTCCCCGCCGTAATCCTTCCAGGGTGGCTCCTCCTCGCGGCAACGCTCCATCGTCCTGGGACAGCGGGTATGGAAACGGCAGCCGGGCGGCGGATTGACCGGACTGGGGACATCTCCGCTCAGGATAATCCGTTCCCGCCGTAGATAGGGATCGGGGATGGGAATGGCCGAGATCAGGGCCTGGGTATAGGGGTGCAGGGGGTGGCGGTAGAGTTCCTCCCGGTCGGCCAGTTCGACGATCTTTCCCAGGTACATCACAGCCACACGGTTGGAGATGTGCTCCACGACGCTCAGGTTATGGGCGATGAAGAGGTAGGTCAGGCCGAACTCTTCCTGCAGGTCCAGGAGGATGTTGAGCACCTGCGACTGCACCGAAACGTCCAGCGCAGAGACCGGCTCATCGCAGACGATAAATTTGGGGCGGAGGATGAGGGCCCGGGCGATGCCGATGCGCTGGCGCTGTCCGCCGGAAAACTCGTGGGGGTAACGCTTGGCGTGGTCCCCGCGCATCTGCACCTTGTGAAGCATCTCCGCCACGGCTTCGTAGCGTTCCCTGGGCGTCCCGATGCCGTGGACGACCAGCCCCTCGGCGATGGAATGGCCGATGGGCATCCGGGGATCCAGGGAAGAATAGGGGTCCTGGAAGATGATCTGCATGTGACGGCGCAGGGCCTTCATTTCCGGGGGTTTGAGGGCAAAGAGGTCCCGGCCCTCGAAATAGACCTTCCCGGAGGTAGCCGGGATGAGGCGCAGGATCGTGCGGCCCACGGTGGTCTTGCCGCAGCCCGATTCGCCGACCAGCCCCAGCGTTTCTCCCCGGCGGACGGTGAAACTGACCCCGTCCACGGCGTGGACATTGGCATAGACGCGCTGGAGCAAACCCCGGCGCAACGGAAAGTGCTTGACCAGGTTCTCGACCACGACCAGGTCGCGGTCTGGGGTAGTCGGGGAAGAGACGGCCGCCATGCTTTTCCTCAGTATAGCCAGCAACGCACCCAGTGGTCCGCTTCCCGGGCCAGGAGGGGAGGCTCCTCGACGGTGCAACGTTCCAAGCCGTGGGTCAGCCGGGCCTCGCAGCGGGGGGCGAAGGTACAGCCCGGGGGAAGGTTAATCAGACTGGGAACGATGCCGGGGATGACCGCCAGCCGGCGACGGATGACCCCCAGGACGGGAATGGAAGCCAGGAGGGCCCGGGTATAGGGATGCAGCGGGTTGGCAAAGAGGGTGCGTGCATCGGCCTGTTCGACGATGCGGCCGGCATACATCACCGCCACCCGGTCGGCCATCTCGGCGATCACGCCCATGTCGTGGGTGATCAGGATGATCGCGCTGCCGATCTCCCGCCGCAGTTCGCGCATGAGGTCCAGAATTTGGGCCTGGATGGTCACGTCCAGGGCGGTGGTGGGCTCGTCGGCAATCAGGAGTTCCGGTTCGCAAGCCAGGGCCATGGCGATCATAATGCGCTGGGCCATCCCGCCCGAAAGTTCGTGGGGAAAAGAGCGCGCCCGTTTCTCCGGATCGGGGATGCGCACCAGGCGCATCAGTTCGATCATGCGCTCCCAGGCCCCCTTCTTGTCCAGGTGGCGGTGGATATTGAGCACCTCGGTAATCTGATCGCCGGCCCGAAAGACCGGATTCAGGCAACTGACCGGCTGCTGAAAGATCATCGAGATGCGGTTGCCTCGAATTTCCCGCATCTCCTCATCGCCCAATTTCAAGAGGTCCTGGCCATCGAACCAGACCTCCCCGGAGAGGATCCGGCCGGGTGGGCTGACCAGACGCAGGATGGAGTAAGAGGTCACGCTTTTGCCGCACCCCGACTCGCCGACCAGCCCCAGGACTTCTCCCCGCCGCACCGAAAGGTCCACCCCGTCCACCGCCTTGACCACGCCGTCGTCGGTGTAAAAATAGGTACGGAGGTTACGGACGACCAGGATCGGGCCGTCCTTGCCGCTTTCGTTCGCCGGCGCGTTCTGGGTTGGCATGTTCAACATCCATGGGGGCGCGGCATCCGCACCCCTAGCGCCTCCGGCCGATGGCGTACATCGAGGCCCCGACGATGCCCAGGAAGAGGCCCAGGATAGAGAGGCCGTAGGACAGAAAACTCAACCAGAAGGAGGCCGGGATGACCTTGATGACCATCAAGAAAGGGGCCAGCCAGCCCAGCAGAACAAAAACAAAGCCCAGGGCGATCACGCCCCAGGGAGAGTGTAGTCTCATCGGCATAACCAGCACGCTACCAGGTGCTCCGGTTCCGGCTCAAAGTACGGCGGCTCCTCCACATCGCACAAGCCGGCGATTTTGTGCACACAGCGCGGGTGGAAACGGCATCCCGTGGGCGGTTTGACCAGACTGGGCGGCTCTCCGGGCGGCACCTCCTTGAGGACGGTGGCGTTGTGGGCATCCGGGTCGGGAGTCGCCTCCAGGAGGGCGTAGGTATAGGGATGGCGATGGCGCTTCAGGAGAGTTTCTACCGGGGCCCGCTCGACGATCTTGGCCGCGTACATCACAAAGATGCGGTCGGAGAAGTAGCGCACCGTGGAGAGGTCGTGGGTAATGTAGATGACGGCCAGGTTATGGGTTCGCCGTAGACCTTCCAGGAGTTTGAGGATTTCCACCCGCACCGAGGCATCCAGCATCGAGACCGGCTCGTCGGCCACCAGAATCTTGGGCTCCAGGACCATGGCCCGGGCGATGACCACTCGCTGCTGCTGCCCGCCGGAAAGCATGTGGGGGAACTTGGGCAGGAAATCCTCGACCGGGGCCATCTTGACCTCTTCCAGCACTTTGCGGATGCGCCTTTCTCGCTCCCCGTGGTTGCCGACCCGGTTGATGAGGAGCGGCTCTTCCAGGATGCGCCGCACGGAGAGGAAGGGGGGCAGCGCCCCGTAAGGGTCCTGCTGGACATAGCCCACATGGGAGCGATACCAGCGCAGCCCGCTTATCCCCATTTCGCTGATGTTCCGGCCGGCGAAGATGACCTGCCCCCGGGTCGGCCGGACCAGCCCCAGGATTGTGCGCATCAGGGTAGTCTTGCCGCAGCCGCTCTCGCCGACGATGGCAATGGCCTCCCCCTCGGCCAGGTCGAAATTGACGCCGTCCACGGCCCGCACGTGGCCGGCCGGCAAAAATCCCCACCGCCGCAACTCGAACCACACATGCAGATCCCGGATGGAAAGCACCGGTTCGCTCCGGGCCTGGGCCGTGGCGGGGACACTCTGCGTATGTTCTTCTGTGACCATCCGATGCACCTCACACATACAGCCAGCACTTGACCTGGCGGCCGTCCTGAACGACCATGGGGGGCTCCTCGGCGCAACGCGCGAAGCGGGAGGGACAGCGTTCGGCGAAACGGCAACCCTGGGGAGGGGAGATCAGGCTGGGAGGCTGGCCGGTGATAAAGTCGGGTTCCATATCGGCCCGCAGCCGGGGAACGCTGTCCATCAGTTTCCTGGAGTAGGGGTGCAAGGGGGAGGCGAAGAAGCGGAAGGCATCGCCCACTTCGACGATCTGGCCGGCGTACATCACCGCCACCCGGTCGGCCAGTTCGCTGGAGGTGGAGATGTCATGGGTGATCAGGATGTAACTGACCCCCATGTTCCATTTGATCTGCTTGAGCATGTTCATGATGTTGGCCTGGGTCAGCACGTCCAGGGCCGAAGTAGGTTCGTCCAGGATGACCAGTTCCGGGGCCGTCACCAGGGCCATGGCGATGGCCACGCGCTGGCGCATACCTCCGCTCAGTTCGAAGGCGTAGCGCGTGGCAAAGTCCTCCGGCACGCCGACCATCTGAAACATCTTCAGGGCCTGTTCCAGGGCTTCCTTCCGGCTCATCCCGCTGTGGATGATGGCCGGCTCGGCCACCTGATCGCCCACCCGCAGCACCGGGTTCAGCGCGTTCATAGCCGCCTGGGGAACCATCGAGATGCGCACCCAACGGATGTTCTGGCGGAAGTCCTCCTCCCCGAGTTTCATCACATCGGTTCCACCCAGGAGAACCTGGCCGGAGTAGGTATGGACGTTGCGCGGGAGGAGGCGCAGGATGGCCCGGGCCATTGAGGTTTTGCCGCACCCGGATTCGCCGATGATGACGACGGCATCGTTATAGCCCAGGTCAAAGTCCACCTTGTCCACGGCCTGGACAACGCCTTTGGTGGTCCGGAAGTAGAGGACCAGATCTCTTACCTGTAGGAGGCGCTTTTCCTCGGCCATTTACACACCTCGCAACTTGGGGTTGAAGATGCGGTCCAGGGCAAAGCCCACCAGGGCGAAGCCGAGGCCGGTCACCATCAGGAGGATGGCCGGCTCGAGCACCCAGTAGTACTGCCCGTTGTTCAGGGCACCGTTGGCGTTGGCGTCGTTGATGACCTTGCCCCAGGTGGGCAGGGTGGGGTCGCCCAGACCCAGGTAGGCCAGCGACGCCTCCAGGAAGACATAGGCCGGAATGAGCACCACCAGTTGCGGGATCAACATCGGGATGATGCGCGGGACCAGGTAGAGGAAGATGATGCGCCAGTTGCTGGCCCCATAGGCCCGGGCGGCCTCGATGTAGGGGGATTCCTTGATCTGAAGGAAAATGGCCCGATAGGTCTTGATTCCGGAGCCGAAGATGCTGAGGAGAATCACCAGTCCCAGCATGACCCAGATGCTGCGCTGGTAGAAGGTGCCGACCATGATCAGGATGGGGAGGAGGGGGATGACCATGTTGATCTCGGTGATGCGCTGGATGATGCCGTCCACGATGCCGCCGAACCAGGTGCCGATGGCGGCGATGACCATGGTCGTCACGGTGGTGCCAAAGGCGGCCAGCAAACCGAAGGAGAGGGCAATCGGTGCTCCCCAGAGCAGGGCGATCATGAGGTCACGGCGATAGTGGTCGGTGCCGGCCAGGCCGTAGAGTTGCCCGTAGGCGACGAAGGTGGCTTCCAGGTCGGCCTCGGCTTCAAAAGTCGTCCCCCGGAGGATCAGGGTATAGGTGCCTTTGAGGGGGGTGGGCCGTTCCTGGCCGGGGTCGAGGAAGAGGACCTTCTCGGGGAGGATTTCCTGCGGACGGATGGCCACACCCTGGGGGACGAACTTTTCCAGTCGGCGCAAGAGTTCCTTATCCTGGGCAAAACTGTAGGTCTCCTTGGGCCGCAGGTTCATCTTGGCGAGTTTGATCTCGCGTCCGTCCGGGGTGATCCAGGTCAGGGAGGCGAAGGATAGCCGGGGGGACTCGGTCGAGGTCGGATACCGTGGCTTGAAGAAGATGATGAGTTCGCGGGGAAAGTCGTCGTAGGAGTAATCGAAGGTAAAGGTGATGGTGATGGACCGGGAGGTCTCGCTCAGGTTCACCACTTCCTTCTTGCCGCCGGTTTCGCTTTTCAGGACGATGGTCTCGGGGGCCTTTTTGGCGGAGAACCAGTTGAACCAGGCCGGCGGAGAAAGCCGCGGGTACTCGTCCCAGACGCCTTCGCCCCCCTGCCAGAGGCGGATCGCCTCGCTATAGGGGACGGCGATGACCGCATAGATGGCCAGGGCCACCACGGCCAGGATAATCAAAAGCCCGATCACCGCCGAAGGATAGCGCGTAATCTCCTGAAAGGTTCCTTTCAACCTTCTCATTGCTTGGCCCCTCCGCCCACCTTGACCCGGGGGTCAATCAGGGCATAGACGAAATCGAGCACAAAGACGGTGATCGCCAGGAGATAGGCATAGATCACCGCCTCGGCCACGATGACCGGGGTTTCCATCTGACCGATGGCCTGGTAGTAGAGCCGGCCCAGCCCCGGCCAGTTGAAGACCGTCTCCAGGATAATGGCCCCGCCCCACAGCCCGATGAGGGTGAGGGCAAAACTGGTGACGATCGTGGGCAGCGTAGGGCGCAGGATATAGCGCCGCTCGATCATCCGGGAAGGAAGCCCCTTGGCCTTGGCCATCTCCACGTAATCCTCGCTGGAATAGATGAGGAAAAAGGTCCGCCAGTTGTAAATCGAGACCGCGCTGGCGCTTATAAGAAGGGCCAGGACGGGCAGAATCAGGTGCTTGAGCAGGCTCAGGGCATACATCAGGGGATCCGAAGGCGGTGGGGCATCTACCATCCCGCCGTAAGGGAGGATGCCCAGCACGGCGGCGAAGATAAGGAGAAGGAAGATGCCGTAGAACCAGCCCGGGGCGGAGGAGGTGGGAGCCAGGGCGATCACCAGCCGGTCGAAGAAACTGCCATAGGCCCGAGAGAGGGCCAGGGCCACGAAGACGCTCATGAAGAAAAGGACGAGGTTCGACGTGGCAAAGAGAACCAGGGTGGAGGGCAGGCGTTCCAGAAGGATCAGCCGCACCTGCGAGGAGCCGCTATCGCTGTGCATGTTGCGGGCATGGCCGAGGTCCAGCGTCAGGGCGTTTTGCAAATAGATCATGCTCCGGACGGGAAAGGGCGTATCCAGACCCTGTCTCCTCCTTTCGTTCTGGACCATCTCTTCGATGATGCGGTTGCGCTCCTCCGTCGGAAGGCGCTTCATGGCCGGATCGTTCATCACCCGCATGGCGCTCTGTTCGGCGATTTCTCCTTCCCGGAGTTTATCCACATAGCCGCCCATGTTGGCGACGAGGATGGTCAGGTACACGCCGATGACCACGGTGATGAAGAGGACCACCACCCGCACTCCGGTGTAGAGGGCGATACGGCGCAGGGTGTTGAGCAAAGGGGATCCCTTTACGGCAGGCAAGCGCCTGACTGCGGGTACCGAGGGGACTGCTTCGGCCATCACTCACCTCTTCCTCACGATGGAGGTAACGATAGGGGCGAGGCAAGGCGCTGCCTCGCCCCTATCGCTCAGACGTCCGGCCCCTTTAGGGAGCCGTGACGAACTGGGTGGAAGCGAAGGCGGGAATGCTTACCGGCTTGACCACAACGGCGACCTCCAGCCGGTTGGAGCCGGCCTCGAGTTTGGAGGTCACGTCGGCGGTCAGTTTGACCTGCCACTTGCCATCGGCAACGGCGGTGGCGGCTCCGACAAAGGCCAGGTTGCCTTTGGCGTCAAAGATCATGTACTTGACCTGGTCCACATCGGCGATGGCATAGGGCTCGCCCTTGAAGGTGATATCCACATCGAAGGTGGCCTCGCCGCCGATCTTGACGCTATCCGGGCCGGAGATCTCGGCCGTGGCCATCCGGGGCTCGGCGAAGCGCTCCCACTTGGTGGCCAGGTCAGGGTAAGCGAGGAAGCGCTTCAGGACGACCGTACCCTCGACGGGGAAGGCGCGCTCCAGGTAGAAGGGGCCGGTGCCGATCCAGAAGTGCCCCTTGGTGCGCACCCACTCGTTCAGGTTCTCGTAGCGGGTCTTGGCCTCGTCGGGGCCCAGGAACTGGCCCAGCGTCGCCGCATAGGGGACGTAGAGTTCGTTGGTCGCGGTGACCAGATACTTTTTCAGGATGTCAATGCTCGGCCCGGCGATGAAGGAGGTGTACTCGACCGTCCGCCCCTCGCTTTCGGTGAGCGCCGTGGACTTGTCCGCCGAGAAGGCCAGTTGCTTGTCCCCTTCGGCCAGGATGGCCGGAGACAGGTTATGCCAGGCACCCTGACCCTGGGCATAATAGGGGAACCAGGTGGTGACGATGTATTCGGCGTCCAGATACCACATGTCGTCATAGGTCTCAATGACCAGCGGGTCGGTGGAGAGGATCTTGACGCCCTTGAAGTGGTCCATGAAGGACTCGAAGGAGGGGACATAGGCCTCGTCGTAGATGAGGCTCTGGCTGTAGGCACGGTCGAAAGTGATGATCATATCCATCACCACATCGGCCGCCGAGAAGTTGCTGCCGTCGTGCCACTTGACCGTCTGGTAGAGGTCGGCCGGGTAGTAGACGGTGCACTTGGTCTTGGCCGTCTGGGTCTGGGTGAATTTCTCGGCAGCGGTGACAAAGGTCTGGGCCACCGGGTCCCAATCCACCCAGGCATCGGAGGGCACCTCGATCTTGGGGGCGAAGGAGAGGTCGATCCAGTCGAGCGTCTTGCCGACCGGCAGGCCCTCCTTCACCACACACTCGGCCCGTTCGATGCGCTGCGGCCAGTAGAGGCCGGTGTAGGGGTCGGGGACCACACCCGTATCGCTCGTGCCGCGGATCAGCATCATGTCATAGATCCAGTTGCTGCCGGCGATGGGGTTCCAGGGCTCGGTCAGGATGCTCGGCATGGCCATGGTAATGGAGCCGCCGATCTCACCCTTGCGGCGGAGGGTCTGGGCCCACAGGGAGGAACCGTAGACGGAACCGGCCAGGTCCGCCGAGACCTGGATATTGGCCCGGGCGGGGGAGAAGGAGACGCGGTCGGCCAGCCAGACGCGCACCGAGTCCTCCAGGGAGAGTTCCAGGGCCCGCTTCATGAGTTCCTGGCGCTCCTCCAGCGTGGAGAAGTCTTTGATGGCCAGTTTCTGGGAGACCTCGTCGAACTCCGGGGTGGGCGTGTAGGCCTGCCAGAGCGGGTAGGGTATGCCGCGCGGGGTGTAGAAGAAGTCAAAGTTGTCGGCCAGATCGCGGCTGATCATGGTGGTCACCCAACCGCCGGTGTAGATGTGGAACTTGCCCTCGGCCGGGTTGCCGCGCAGCCAGATGGGCGAGGCCTCGGCCGCTTTCTTGTACTGGCGGTCTACGGTGAAGCCGATGCTCTCCAGTTGGTTGGCCACATAGTCGCCGATGGCCTTACGCTCATCCTCGATGCGGATGAGGAAGATGAGCGTCACCGGCTGGCCGTTGTACATCCACTTGCCGCCCTCGAGGGTCGCGCCGAGTTTCTCCATCTCCTCGGTGATGACCTGCTTGGCCTTGTCGGGGTTGTAGGCGTACTTCAGTTCGATGGCGCGGGCGATGTCGGCCAGTTTGGCATAGTCGGAGAAGGAGGTGTTGAGGGCGGTGTAGCGCGGGACGGCCAGGCCGCCGAAGAACTCGCGGCAGATATAGTCGCGGTCAATGAGCCAGTTCATGGCCTCGCGGATGCGGGGCACGGAGAAGGGGTTCAGTTGGTTGGTCGGGGTAAAGACGGGGCCGACGGGGTTGAAGGTGAGTTCGTTGTAGGAGCCGTAGGAGAGGGCATAGGCCAGGTCCGGAGACTCCTTGACCCGCTTGAAGAGTTCGGCATCGGCAATGGCGTAGGCGTAGAGGTCGAGTTCGCCGGACGCCAATCGGGTGATGGCGGCCGGCGCATTCTCCTCCTCGACCACGATGACCGAGTCCACCCAGGCCCCCGTGCGCTCGATGGGTACAGGGGTGGGGGTAACCAGGACCGGCTTCTCGGTGACGGCCACCTGGGTCACCACCTTCTCGACGGGCTGGGTGACAACCACCGTGGCCGCGGGGCCGCCGCAGGCCGAAAGGAGCGTGCCGGCCAGGAGCACTAGCGAGAACACGGTAAGCCACTTCTTAGCCGCAGACATCTGGACTCCTCCTTAGGATTTCCGTACCGCTTTCGAAAGGCCGTTCGAGGGAACGTCTGTACGCTGGCCGCTATTCCATCACCTCCTTTCGAAAATGCAATCCCGCCTTCGGGGAGAACCGTGGGAAAGGCCCGTAGGCAAAACGGGGACACAGGCGAATACCGGCTCACTCGGTCTAACCTGGACCATCGGCATCTCTCGGTACCCTGCACGTTTGCCCGACGGCTTAACCTCCCCGCCGGAGGCGGCGGGGTTCCACGGTTCGGCGATAGTATACCATAGAAGGTCGGAAAAGTCAAGTGCCATTTATTGCGGTATCGCCCATCGGAAGGTTCAGCGTTCAACGGCCCGCGGGACCTGACGGACGATGGCGTCGCTTATGCGGACGGCCCGCGCCGCTTCCCGGACGTCGTGCACGCGCACGATGTCGGCCCCGCCGGCCACCCCCAGGGCCAGCGTGGCCAGCGTCCCTTCCAGCCGCTCCTGGGGGGGGAGGTTGAGCGTCAGACCGATAAACGACTTGCGGGAGGTGCCCAGGAGGATCGGCCGGCCCAGGCTGCGCAATTCCCTCAACCGTCGCATCACTTCCAGGTTCTGCTCCGGGGTCTTGCCGAAGCCGATGCCGGGATCCACGATGATGCGCTCCCAGGGGATGCCCTGCTCCAGGGCAAAGGCGATGCTTTCCTCCAGTTCGGCGCAGATCTCCCCCAGGAGGTCGTGGTATTCCACCTGCCGGTAGTGGCCGCCCAGGGCGCCTACGGTGGCCGGGGCACGACGGTTGTGCATCAGGACGATGGGCACGCCGAAATCGCGTACCACGGCGGCCAGGTCCTCGTTCCAGCCCTCGCCGGCCGGGTGGCGCAACCCCCAGACGTCGTTGACCAGGTGGGCGCCGGCCCGTAACGCCTCCCGGGCCACTTCGGCCTTGCAGGTATCCACCGAGATGGGGAGGTCCACCTCCCGCGCCAGGCGCTCGATGACCGGCACCACCCGGGCCATCTCCTCCTCCGCCGATACCCGGGTGGCCCCCGGCCGGGTGGATTCCCCGCCGACATCGAGGAGGTCGGCCCCCTCCTCGGCCATGCGACGGGCCAGGGCCAGGGCCGCCTCCACCGGAGAGGAACTTCCCAGGAGCCCATCGCCGGAGAAGGAATCGGGGGTCAGATTGAGGATGCCCATCACATAGGTGCGTTCGCCCCAGCGGAAAGTGCGGCCGGCCAGGGACATTTCCCCCAGCGTCTCCCCGGCGTAGCGCCGGAGGGTTTCACTCAGCGCCTCGGCCAGCGGTCTCAGGCCGAGCGAAAGCGGCTGGGCCCGGAGTTTGGCGACGAGCAGCCGGAAGTGACGCAACGTCCCCAAGAGGATGACATCGCTTGTGGCCCCTTCCTGAGCCAAATAGGAGCGCCAGTTGACCGCCGCCTCTCCTCCCTTGGCCAGCATCTCCTGCTTGACGATGTTGGCCTGTGCCGCCGCAAGGCCCGAGACCTTGATGGCCCGGAAGATCCCCTTGGGCACCATGATGGCAGCCCCCTTTTTCGAGACGCCGATACGCTCCATTTCCCGGTAGAGTTCCTCGGGGGTGGTCAGACAAAGCACACGGGGAGAAGCAACCGACATAACGTTACCCCACCTTCTGCCCGGACGAGAAATTTACCGCCGATACAAAGATGCCGGTCCGATGACCGGCATCCTGTGGAGCTGAGGGGACTCGAACCCCTGACCCCAACACTGCCAGTGTTGTGCTCTCCCAACTGAGCTACAGCCCCGACTTTCATCCTGGTGGAGGCAGGGGGATTCGAACCCCCGACCTCTACAGTGCGATTGTAGCGCTCTCCCAACTGAGCTATGCCCCCAAGGATTGAACATTTTTTAGTATACCCCAAAGGTTGAAATTTGTCAAGTTGAAGGCGGAGGCAAATTGGGGTATAATGATTGGGTAGGGGCAGGGTATGCCCTGCTCCTGCCGGGTATTCCAGAGGGAGAGGGCCGGCTTCCGTTCGGGCCGGGCCGCCGGATATAAAAAGAGTGGATCGATGTCTACGCTGGACGAGATTCGCCAGGAAATTGCTGCCTGTACGGCCTGCCGGCTGCACCTTTCGCGCACCCATCCGGTTCCCGGTGAGGGGCCGGAGAAGGCGGAAATTATGTTCATCGGAGAGGGGCCGGGCTTCTATGAGGACCAGCAGGGCCGGCCTTTTGTCGGTCCCTCCGGCCACCTCCTGGAAAAGTTACTGGCCTCCATCGGGATGACCCGGGAGCAGGTCTTTATCGCCAACGTCATCAAGTGCCGGCCGCCCGGAAACCGAGATCCTCTGCCCTCCGAAATCGCCACCTGCGCCCATTTTCTGGATCGGCAGATCGAGGCCGTGGACCCCCTCCTCATCGTCACCCTGGGGCGCTACTCGATGGAGCGCTACTTTCCGGGGGCCAAGATCTCCCAGGTGCACGGGCGGGCCCGCCGCGAGGGCCGCCGCCTTTACCTCCCGCTCTACCATCCGGCCTATGTCCTGCGGAATATGGCCCTGATGCCCGAACTGGAGGCCGATTTCCAGAAAATCCCCAAACTCCTGGCCCGGTTGAAGGAGGTCCTGGCCCAGGAGACCGTCTCGCCCGTCGCCGCCGAGCCGGTGGAAGAGGCCGGCCCCAAGCAGTTGCGGCTGTTCTAGTGGAGGAACGATGGTGGAGCAGGAACAAACCTCGGGAAAAAGTTATCGCCTCAGCCGGCGCGGCCGACGCACGGCCTACCTTCTCCTGGCCGGCAGCCTCCTCATCTGGCTCTTTGCCCTCTGGACGCTCAAGAACACGCTCAAAATCGGGCTGCGGCCGCAGACCTTTCTCCCCAGCCTCCAGGCGCTCTGGGGCCGCTTGAGCGGGACGACCGGAGCGATGACGGCGGAGGAACTGATCCCGTCCATCATCATGCTGGCGCTGGTGCTGGTCGTCCCCCTCCTCATCTGGAACATTATCGAGGAACTGCGGGCTTCCTATACGGTCGGGCCGGCCGGGATTACCTTCCGTTCCCTGGGCATCGAACTCTTCTACCCCTGGTCGGAGGTGGTCTCCCTGCGCCCGGTGGACGAGGAGGCGGAGGAAGAGCCGCTGGACGAACTGCTCCTGAAAAGTTCGCGGCTTTCCTCCATCCGCAATCCTCTGCTGCGCTTTCTCCACGTCCAGGCCTACGGCCGGCGCCGTCTCCCTCTCTACGGCGGCCTGGAGGAACGCGAGGAACTTTTGGAACGCATCCGCACCTACCTGGTGGCCGGAGAAGAGGCGAAAGCGGAAAGCGTAAAGGCGGCCGGTCCTTCGGGAGCGGAAAGTGGGACACCTTGAGGTACGACCATGACCGAAAAGTTGCGCGTGATTCCCCTGGGTGGGGTGGCTGAGGTGGGGCGGAATATGTGGGTGGTGGAGTATGGGGAGGACATTCTGGTGGTGGATGCCGGGCTCATGTTCCCCGAGGGGGACATGCTCGGGGTGGATTTTATCCTGCCCGACATCTCCTACCTGCGCGAGCGCACCCGGCGTATCCGCGCCCTGGTCATCACCCACGGCCACGAGGACCACATCGGGGCTCTGCCCTACCTCCTTTCCGACCTGGGCACCCCCCCGATCTACGCCACCCGCCTGACCCAGGGCCTCATCACGGTCAAACTACGGGAAGCCGGGCTGCACCGTCTCTCGGAAATGCGCGAACTTTGCCCCGGCAAGGAGGTAGTGCTCGGCCCCTTCCGCCTCGGATGCTACCGCGTGGCCCATAGCATCCCCGACGGGGTCGGCCTGGTGATCGACACGCCGGCCGGCCTGTTGGTCCACTCGGGCGACTTCAAACTCGACTATACCCCCGTGGACGGCCGGCCGACCGACACGGCCGCGCTGGCCGAACTGGGGAAGCGCGGCGTCCTGGCCTATCTGTGCGACTGTGTGCGGGTCGAATCTCCTGGCTATACCCCCTCAGAGAAGGTGGTCGGGGATACTTTGGATACCATCTTTGCCCAGGCCGAGGGGCGGATCATCATCGCCACCTTCGCCTCCAACATCTCCCGCATCCAGCAGGTCCTGGATACCGCTTACCGCCATTACCGGAAGGTCGCCGTTGTCGGGCGCAGCATGGAGGGGAACGTGCGCATGGCCCAGGAACTGGGCTACCTGACCGTGCCCGAAGAGACCCTCCT
>DAOUAK010000127.1:0-14010 GCA_034433695.1 Chloroflexia bacterium | reverse complement strand
CCAGGGGGCCGACCGGCCCCCTGGACCAGGGTTCATTCTTTCCGGCGGAAAAAGGGCCATCGCATCATCGGTGTTCCTCGGCCAGATCGGCCACCGCCTGGACGGCCTTTTCGATCTCGTCTGGGGTATTGAACGGCCCCAGACTGAAGCGCACCGTCCCGGCGGGGAAAGTCCCCAGGGTGCGGTGGGCGGTCGGAGCGCAGTGCAGGCCGGGCCGGCAGGCGATGTCGTAACGTTCGTCCAGGAGGAGGGCTACCTCGGAGGGCATCCGGCCGGCCACATTGAAGGAAACGACGGCCATCCGGCGGGCGGGGTCGGCCGGGCCGTAGACGCTTACCCCGGGGATGCTCTGTAATCCGACCAAAAGGTGTTCCATCAGGGCCGTCTCGTGGGCCCGGATGGCGGAAAGGCCGCGCTCCTGAAGGTAAGAGAGTGCGGCCAGGAGGCCGGCCAGCCCGACGGCGTTCAGGGTGCCGCCTTCGAATTTGTCGGGAAGGAAATCGGGCTGTACCTCATATTCGGAGCGGCTGCCGGTGCCACCGCGCACCAGCGGCTCGAAGCGTTCCAGGGGCACCCGTTCGCCGATGGCCAGTCCGCCGGTCCCGGTGGGGCCGAGAAGCCCTTTGTGGCCGGTAAAGGCCAGAAGGTCGATCTCCATTTCCCTCATCGAGATGGGGACGACGCCGGCGGTCTGGGCCGCGTCCACCAGGAAGAGCAAGTCGGCCTGGTGGGCAATTCTCCCCACCTCGGCCACCGGCAGGATCGTCCCGCTGACGTTAGAGGCGTGGTTGAGGACGATGAGGGTCGTCTCCGGGCGCAATGCCCGGCGGATGTCCTCGGGGTCGAGCGTACCGTCGGCCGCGCAGGGGACGACGGTGAGGGCAACCCCCTGCGCTTCCAGGGCCCGCAACGGGCGCATCACGGCGTTGTGCTCCATGCTGCTGGTAATGACGTGGTCTCCGGGGCGGAGGAGGCCGCGCAGGGCCAGATTCAGGGCATAGGTGGCGTTGGGGGCAAAGACGATGCGCAACGGGTCGGGGAGATCGAAGAGGGCGGCCAGGGCCTCGCGGGTCCGGTAGACGATGCGGCCGGCCTCCACGGAAAGACGATGTCCGGAGCGTCCCGGATTGGCGCCCACTTCCTCCAGGAAGCGGGCCATCGCCCTGACCACATCGGGGGGTTTGGGCCAGGAGGTGGCCGCGTTATCCAGGTAGATCATCCCGACCTCCGCAAAGGGAACGGGCCGCCGGCATTTCCCGGCGGCCCGAAGGTCGGGTGGGGGGCCTTCAGGGGGAAGACGTCTCCGGGGCAGCCGGGAACAGGCGGACACCTATCGGCCTCGGGCGCCAACTGGCGCCGACGGACCGGCTTCAGGAGCGATAGCGTTTCCTCCAGGGCAACCGATTCATCGTTATCCTCACGTAGACGAAACCATTATACCCCAGCCGGCCGGGGCTGTCAAATGCGAAAATGCGGGGCAGGCCTGTTTGACCGGCTTCCGGCCCTGTGATACAATCCGGACGGTTTCCCGAACTCGTTGCCGGGCTTCCGTGTGGACTGTTACCCGAAAGGACGGCGCCGATGACCTACTACCAATGGAACTGGAAATCCCGCGATGGATGGCTTCTCTATGCCCAGGGCTGGCAACCGGAGGGAGAGGTGCGCTCGGTGGTCTGCCTGGTCCACGGCCTGGGGGAGCATAGCGGCCGCTACGGCCATGTCGCCGCCACGTTGAACCGCGCCGGCCACGCCCTCCTGGCCCTGGACCTGCGTGGCCACGGCCGCTCGACCGGCCGGCGTGGCCACGTCCCTTCCCTCGGGGCCGTGCTGGAGGATATCGACCTCCTCCTGGAAGAAGCGGCCGGGCGTTTCCCCGGCCGGCCGCGCTTCCTCTACGGCCATAGTATGGGCGCTCTCCTCGTCCTTGACTACGCGCTCCGCCGTCGCCCGGCCCTCTCCGGCGTCATCGCTACCGCTGCTGCCTTGCGCAGCCCGCTGGAAGGCCAGCGGGTCAAGGTCGCCCTGGCTCGCCTCCTGAGCCGCGTCTTCCCGGCCCTGACCTTTCCCAGCGGCCTGGACCCGGCCACCATCTCCCGCGATCTCGCCGTAGTACAGGCCTACCGCAACGACCCTCTGGTGCACGATCGCATTTCCTTCCGTCTGGCAGACGAATTGCTCCGTACCTCCCGCTGGGTGATGGAGCACGCCGCCGAATTCCCCCTTCCCCTCCTCCTGATCCACGGCGGGGCCGATCGGTTGACCCTGCCCGAGGGAAGCCGGGAATTTGCCGCCCGGGCCGGCAAAGGCTGCACACTGAAGGTCTGGGAGGGACTCTACCACGAGGTGCACAACGAGCCGGAGCAGGGGGAAGTGCTGGCGGATATCCTCTCCTGGATGGAGGAAAGGTTGAAGGTCGAAAGTTGAAGGTGACGATGGTCCGCTATGTTGCTGCGGTTGATCAGGGCACGACCGGGACGCGCTGCATCCTCTTCGACGGCGAAGGCCGGCCGGTCTCCTCGGCTTACCGGGAGCACCGCCAGATCTACCCCCAGCCCGGCTGGGTAGAGCACGATCCCCTGGAGGTCTGGGAAAAGACCCAGGAGGTCATCCGGGCGGCGCTGGCGCAGGGGCAGATTCGGCCGGAGGAAGTGGCCGCCGTGGGGGTCACCAACCAGCGCGAGACCACCGTGGTTTGGGATCGGGCCACCGGCCGGCCTTACCACAACGCCATCGTCTGGCAGGACACCCGCACCCGCGCCATCTGCGAACGTCTGGCCGGCGAGGGTGGCCCGGACCGCTTCCGCCCGCGGGTAGGGCTTCCGCTCTCCACCTATTTCTCCGGCCCCAAGTTGTGCTGGCTTCTAGAGCATATCCCGGGCCTGCGGCCGGCCGCCGAACGCGGTGAGGCCCTCTTCGGCACGATGGACACCTGGATCATCTGGTGGCTTACCGGAGGACCGGCCGGCGGCACCCACGCCACCGACGTGACCAACGCCAGCCGCACGATGCTCATGAACCTGGAGACTCTGGACTGGGATGAGGAGATTCTCCAGGTTCTGGACATCCCCCGCGCCATGTTGCCCCAGATTCGCCCCTCCAGCGACCCCTTCCTCTACGGCCATACCCGTCCGGACGGCCCCTTCGGCGCAGCCCTTCCCCTGGCCGGCAACCTGGGCGACCAGCAGGCCGCTCTGGTCGGCCAGACCTGCTTTACCCCCGGCGAGACCAAAAATACCTACGGCACCGGCTGTTTCATGCTCCTGAACACCGGCACTCGCCCCGTCTCCAGTCGAAGCGGCCTTCTCACCACCCTGGCTTACCGCTTCGGGAAAGAGCCGGCCGTCTACGCCCTGGAGGGCTCCATCGCCATCACCGGGGCGCTCGTCCAGTGGCTGCGCGATAACCTGGGTTTCTTCTCCCGCTCCTCCGAGGTGGAGGAGTGCGCCCGCCGGGTGGAGGACGCCGGCGGCATCTACATCGTGCCGGCCTTTTCCGGTCTCTTTGCCCCCTACTGGAGGAGCGATGCCCGCGGCGTCATCGTCGGCCTGACCCGTTTCATCACCCGGCATCATCTCTGCCGGGCCGCCCTGGAGGCCACCGCCTACCAGACCCGCGACGTCCTGGAGGCGATGGAGAAAGATGCCGGCATCCGCCTGAGCGCGCTCAAGGTGGACGGCGGGATGGTCGTGAACGAACTCCTCATGCAGTTCCAGGCCGACATCCTGGGCGTCCCGGTCCTTCGTCCCCGGGTGGCCGAGACCACCGCGCTGGGGGCGGCCTATGCCGCAGGGCTGGCGGTAGGTTTCTGGCGGGATGTGGGAGAACTGCGCCGGAACTGGGGGGTGGAGCGCATCTGGGAGCCCCGGATGCCGGCAGAGGAGCGCGAAGGGCTCTACCGGGGCTGGAAAAAGGCGGTGGAGCGCACGCTGAACTGGGTGGAGGATGAACCATGACCAGGGCCGTCCCCGTCCCGATTCTGGAGCGTTTCGTCCGTGAGGTCTTTCAGCGCCTGGGGGTGCCGGAGGAGGAGGCCCGCATCTGTGCCGAGGTGCTCATCGCCGCCGACCTGCGGGGCATCGCCTCGCACGGGGTCAGCCGGCTGCGCTACTATGCCGAGCGCCTCCGTTCCGGCCGGCAGCGCCCCCGGACCACAATCGAGGTGGTTCGGGAGACAGAAACGACGGCGGTGCTGGACGGCCACCATGGCGTGGGCCACGTCATCGCCTACCGGGCCATGCAGATGGCCATCGAAAAGGCCCGGCGCTACGGGCTGGGGGCGGTGGCGGTGCGCCACAGCACCCACTTTGGCATCGCCGGCTATTACGCCCTGATGGCTGCCCGCGAGGGGATGATGGGGCTGGTGGTCACCAACGCCCGGCCGGCCGTGGCTCCTACCTTCGGGATCGAGCCGATGCTGGGCACCAACCCCATTGCCTTTGCCGCGCCCTCCGACCTGCCCTACCCTTTCTGTTTCGATGCCGCCACCTCCATCACCCAGCGGGGCAAGATCGAAGTGGCCGCCCGACTGGGAAAGGCTCTCCCGGCCGGCCTGGCCATAGACGCCGAGGGCAGGCCGCTCACCGACACCCAGCGCCTCCTTTCCGCCCTGGAAAAAGGGGAAGCGGCCCTGCTACCACTCGGAGGAGCCGGGGAAGAACTGGCCGGCTACAAGGGCTACGGCCTGGCCGTTATGGTCGAAATCCTCTCGGCAGCCCTGTGCGGAGGCGCTTTCCTCAAGGACCTTCTGGGGCAGGCCCCCGACGGTTCTCCCCGCCCCTATATGCTGGGCCACTTTTTCCTGGCCCTGGACATCGCCCATTTTATCCCCCTGGACGAGTCCCGACGCATCACCGGCGGAATTATGCGCGCCCTCCAGCAGGCCCGCCGGGAAGCAGGACAGGAACGCATCTACGTGGCCGGGGAAAAGGAGTACGAGGCCGAACAGCGGTTTCGGGCCGAAGGCATCCCCCTCGATGAGGAACTCGGCCGGGAACTGGAAGGGCTGCGGAAGGAACTGGGGATTTCCGGCTATGAGGGCCGGTTCGTCGGGCCGTAGTCGTTTGGGTGCTGGGGCTAGCCCGACTGGACAAAAGGGGGAAAATGTGGTAAAATACGAACAGGGATTCGAAATTTCCCGGGGCGCCGGCCGGAAGCCGTTGCCTCGGGCGAGGTGAAGGATGACCGTGCCGGTAGAGCATAGTTACGAAGCCAAGGACATCCAGGTGCTGGAGGGGCTGGAGGCGGTGCGCCGCCGGCCGGGGATGTATATCGGCTCGACCGACGTGCGCGGGCTGCACCACATGGTAGCCGAGGTGGTGGATAACAGCCTGACCTACGATACCCCTATCTTGGTGTTCCAGGAAGGCCGGTTGCGCCTGCGTCCCATCGGCGCGCTGATCGACGAGGCGATGGACGACCACATGCCAGACGTTCAGCACACCGAGACCATGGAGGTCCTGCGCGGCATCCAGGACCTTTGTGTCCTTGCCTTTTCCCCCGACGACTATCGCCTGGACCTGCGGGCAGTATCTGCCCTCTACCGACACCGCATCAACAGCCCAATCTACCGCGTGCGTCTGGCCACCGGCCGCGAAGTTGAGATCACCGCTTACCATTCTCTTTTTACCCTGCGCGATGGACAGGTGATCTCGGTGCGCGGTGACGAATTGCGGGTCGGCGATTACGTGATCGTCCCGCGAACCTGGGTCGAACCGCCATCCCACCAGCAGGAGATCGACTTGCTCTCGGCCTTGCTGACCCTCGATCCGTCCGCTACCAGGTTTTACCTGTACGGCGTCCGCCATGCCCTGAGCAAGGAGGTGCGCACTGCCTTGCAGCCGCACTTGCCACGCCCCAAAGCCTGGTATGACTATCAGCGTTACGACTATCTGCCCTTGAACCTGCTGCGGCACCTGCCGCCCCCCCTGGTAGAGCCGTTCAAAGATGCATGGATCGGCACCCGCTACGGCAAGCTCCCGGCCCGGCTGCCCATTACCCGCTCCCTAGTAGAACTCCTGGGTCTCTATGCCGCTGAGGGCTGCGTCGTCACCGACAAGGGGAAGAAGCACCGTTCCGTCGTTCTTTCCTTTGGCGCCCACGAAGCAGAACTGACCGATTACACCGTGCGGCTGATCCACGAGGCCTTTGGTTACAACGTCCGGCCTAACTACACCCACAGTTCGGCCAATGTCGTCAAAATCAGCGCCGCCATTGTGGCTCTGCTTCTGGAAGACGTTCTCCAGGCCGGCTCGTGCAGCCAGGAGAAACGCGTGCCCGATCTGATCCTGAACCTGACGCCCGACCTGCGCGAGCGCTACCTGATCGCCTATCTGGCCGGCGACGGCTATCCCTCCGCTACCTTTGTCCAGCACCTATTGAACGGCACCTCTCCCGCCGGCGACGACCGGGCCAGGTACACCTGCAATACCGTCAGCCGGGAACTGTCTGCCGGACTGTCCTACCTGCTGACCTCGCTTTCCAAGACCTGTTCCATGCACACAACCATGCCGGCTCCGGAAGAGACTCGCCAGGTCGCGATCCACTACAAGGGTCGGTTGCGGGTTCACCGTTTTCGGCGTCGCTCCCCGGCCCATTGGCTCTATTTTTACTGGAACGACCGCGCTTCCTACGTGCACAAAGTACCCTACGGGGCCATAGTGGAAAACTGCACCGACTCGATGACCCGTTCTGCCCACCAGCGTGGCCAGCCCGGGCTCTCACGGGCCAAGATCCAGCGCTTGGTTCGACAGGGCCACATGCAGCTGCTGGGCCGAGGCGAAGAGTTCCTGGAGGGGGACCTGGGGCTGCTCCGAGTCGTCGGCATCGAACCTGTGGAGGGTTACGCCCACGAGTGGGTCTACGACGTTTCCGTGCTGGAGGGGGAGAACTTTGTCGCCGGTTGGGGGCCGATCGTCTGTCACAACTCCATCGACGAGGCCCTGGCCGGCTACTGTAAAAACATCGAGGTCACCATCCACCCCCAAGGCAGCGTGACCGTGGATGACGACGGCCGCGGCATCCCGGTGGACATCCACCCCAAGGAGGGGCGTTCCGCCCTGGAAGTGGTGATGACCAAACTCCATGCCGGCGGCAAGTTCGGCGAGGGGAGTTATAAGGTGGCCTCCGGACTGCACGGGGTAGGCGTCTCGGCGGTGAATGCCCTCTCGGAATGGCTGCGGGTGGAGGTGCGACGGGGCGGCCGGCTGTACCGACAGGAGTATCGCCGGGGCGTGCCGACCGCTCCGGTCGCCGAGGTCGGGCCGGCCACCGGCACCGGCACCAAAATTACCTTTCTTCCCGACCGCGAAATCTTTGAGACGCTCGACTATAACTTCAAGGCCCTGGCCCAGCGCTTTCGGGAGATGGCCTTCCTCACCAAGGGCCTGCGCATCCACTTCCTGGACGAACGCAGCGACCGCGAGATGACCTTCTACTTCGAGGGCGGCGTCCTTTCCTTCGTCAAGTACCTCTCCCGGGGCCAGCAGGTGCTCCATCCCCAGCCGGTCTATATCGAGCGCACCATCGACTCCACCCAGGTCGAGGTGGCCCTGCAGTATGGAGATTCGTACCGCGAACTGGTCCTTTCCTTCGCCAACAACGTTAACACCATCGAGGGGGGCACTCACCTCACCGGTTTCCGCGCCGGCCTCACCCGCTGCCTGAACGACTATGCCCGAAGGGCCGGCATCCTCAAGGAAAACGACCCCAACCTGAGCGGCGACGACGTGCGCGAAGGGCTGGTGGCCATCGTCAGCGTGAAACTGATGGATCCCCAGTTCGAGAGCCAGACCAAAATTAAACTCGGCAACAGCGAGGTCAAGGCCTTCGTCGAGCAAGCCCTGGTGGAAGGGCTGAACGCCTTCCTGGAACAGAACCCCGCCGATGCCCGGCGTATCCTGGAAAAGTGTCTGACGACGATGCGTGCCCGGGAAGCGGCCCGTAAGGCCCGTGACCTGGTGGTGCGGAAAGGGACGCTGGACGGCTTTTCTCTGCCGGGAAAACTGGCCGACTGTACCGAGCGCGACCCGGCAAAGGCGGAACTTATTATCGTGGAGGGCGAGAGCGCCGGCGGAAGCGCCAAGCAGGCCCGGGATCGGCGTTTCCAGGCCATCCTCCCCCTGCGCGGCAAGATTCTGAACGTGGAAAAGGCCCGTCTGGACAAGATGCTCGATAACGCCGAGATACGGGCCCTCATCATGGCCATCGGCACCAACATCGGCGATCAGTTTAATATCAAAAACCTGCGCTACGGGCGAGTGATCATCACCACCGACGCCGACGTGGACGGCAACCATATCCGTACCCTCCTCCTGACCTTTTTCTTCCGTTATATGCAACCGCTCATCGAGCACGGCCACCTCTATATCGCCCAGCCGCCGCTCTACCGGGTGAGCGACGGAAAGAAGGAGACCTGGCTCTATAGCGAGGAGGAAAAGGAACGTTACCTGGCCGCTCTCCCGGAGGGAAAGAAGGTCACCGTTCAGCGTTACAAGGGTCTGGGGGAGATGAACCCGGAGCAACTGTGGGAGACGACCCTGAACCCGGAAAATCGCGTCCTCTACCAGGTTCGACTGGAGGACGTGGTAGAGGCGGAGGAGGCCTTTTCCGTCCTGATGGGCAACGAGGTGCTGCCCAGAAGGCGCTTTATCCAGACCCACGCGGCCAATGTGAGGAATCTGGACGTCTAGTCAGCACACCACCCGCAGCGCTGCCGGCCGGATTTCCACCTCCAGTTCCGTAGCCGATTCGGCCAGAATCTCCCCGTCGGCATGAACGGCCACCGGCTCGGCCGAGCGCACCCGGATATGGCGCGCCCGGAGCATCTTCACCTCCCGTAGCCGGGTATGTTTCCCCCGAAACACCTTGGGCAGATGGTAGAAGAAGAGGGGCAGGGGCATATCCGAGATCAGGCAAAGGTCCAGGTAGCCGTCGTCCATCTCGGCCTCGGGGGTCAACCAGAAGTTCGCCCCCTGGCAGCGCCCGTTGCCCACAGCCACCAGGAGGAAACGGCCCTCCAGGGCCTGGCCGTCGCATTCCAGGCGGAGGTAGGGGGAGCGATAACGCCAGACCGTCCTCCAGAGGGCCGCCAGATACAGGGCAAAGCCGTGCAGCTGGGGCAGGCGATAGGTCTCGACGGCCACCCGGGCATCGAAGCCGATGCCCAGCATATTGCCGAAATACGTCAGGCCGGCGCGCCCCAGATCGATTCGGCGCACCCGCCCCCGGCGCAGGCACTCGACGGCGGCCGCCAGGTCGGCAGGGATGCCGAGCGGCTTGATAAAGTCGTTGCCTGAACCGATGGGGAGGACGGCCAGGGCCGTATCCCGGCCGGCCAACCCGTTGATCACCTCAAAGATGGTGCCGTCCCCGCCGACGGCCACCACCCCGTCATAACCCTCCTCGGCGGCCGAGGCGGCCAGGATTGTGGCGTGGCGGGGGGCTTCGGTCTTCACCAGGTCGTAGCATAGCCCCTGCAACAGGGCGGGAAGACGCGGAAGGAGACGGGCTCCGTTCCCCCGGCCGGCCGTCGGGTTGACGATCACACGATAGCGGGGTTCAGGAGGGAAAAAGGCCATCGGGCAGGTACGGGCAAGAGTGCGCCTTTCAGGAGGACCTCGGTCGAATCAGGCGCTCATCCCGGTATTTGTCGCCTTCCTCGATGAGCATCACCGGGATGTCTTCCCGAACCGGGTAGCGCCGGCCGCAGGTGTGGCAAACCAGCCACTCGGTTTCCCCCTCTTTCACATATTCGACCGGGTCCTTATCGGCCGGGCAGACCAGGATTTCCAGAAGATCGGGATGGACCGGCATGGCAACCTCCATGACTCTCATCCTGATTCGGGAGAGAGGCGCGCAAGACACGCCCCTGCCCGGGTATCGGTGGCCTGCAGTATACCACGGCCGGCCGAAGGAAGCAAGCCTAGCCCGGCAACGGATGTCCCCATGGTTGCCGTTGACAACCTCTGTCCCTTCGTGCTAGAATGCTCCCGGCTACTCTCCAGACCCTGAAGAGGCAAGGTGATGGGAAAACCGCTCCGCGTCGTGCTGGCGGACGATCATGCGATGGTCCGCCAGGGCATCCGCCAGTTTCTGGAAGAAGGGGGAGAGATCGCCGTGGTCGCCGAGGCGGCCGACGGAGAGGAGACGCTGCGCCTGGTGGCCCGGCATCGCCCGGATGTCGTCGTTCTGGATATCCAGATGCCGGGCATGAGCGGAATCGAGGTCACGAAGGAGATCCGCGCCCATTTCCCCGGCATTCGGGTGCTTATCCTGACCGCCTACGATGACGACCCTTACGTCCTGGCCCTGCTGCGGGCCGGCGCGGACGGCTATATCCTCAAATCGGCCGAGGCGGAGGACCTGGTGCGGGCCGTGCGGGCGGTGGCGGCCGGCCAGAGCGCCCTCAGCCCGGAAGTGGCCCGCAGGTTGGTGCAACGGATGGCCTCCGGCGAGCCGGGGCTGGCCGGTCCGGCCGAAGCGCTGACCGAACGCGAGGTCGAGGTCCTCCGGCTGGCAGCCCAGGGCTTCAGCAATAAAGAGATCGGGCGGCGTTTGGGCATCAGCGCCCGCACCGTTCAGGGCCACCTGGCCAACATTTATGGAAAACTCGGTGTGAACAACCGTACCGCCGCGGTGGTGGAGGGGCGGCGTCGCGGCTGGATCGTCCTCGAATGATCTGGAAGACCCTGCGCGGCCTGCGCGTACAACTTTTCCTCTGGGCCATCTTGCCGCTGGCGTTGGCCCTCATCGCCGTGGCCTTTACCGGCGTGTACGGCCATGAGGTCACCATGCGCCGGATGGTCGAGGAACGCGATCTCCTTCTGGCCCGGGCCTATGCCCGGCAGGCGCTCGAGGTCCTGGAGCGTTACGAAGGAAATCCTCCGCCGGAGGCCTGGGCCGATCTCTTCAGCGAAGCCCGGGTGGGGAAGCGCGGGGTCGTTTACCTTCTGGACCCGGCCGGCTTTGTGGCCTACCATCCCGACCCGGCGCTATGGGGCGCGGATTACCGGGGGCACACCGGCATTCCCGAAGCGCTTTCCGGGGAAGGGGGATCGACCTTTTGCCATGCTCCAGAAGGAACAGACATGTACCTCTCCTACGCTGCCGTCGGCGAGACCGGCTGGCGCGTGGTGGTGGAGGAGCCATGGGAAGACCTGGTGGACCCCGTTTTGCGCCTGCCGGGGCTGGTGCCCTTTGTTGCCGCGGTGGCCGGAATCGTGGCCGTGCTGGCCCTGGCCTTTGGGGCCCGCACCGTTATCCTCCCGCTCCAGCGGCTGGCCCGCGCCGCCGGCCGCGTCTCCTGGGGCGACCTTTCGGCCATCACCGAACCGGTGCGCGGGGTGGAGGAGATCGAGGAACTGCAACGGGCCCTCCAGGAAATGGCCGGCCGAATCCAGGACTACCAGAAGAGCCTGCGCGATTACCTGGCGGCGGTCACCGAGGCGCAGGAGAACGAACGGGCCCGCCTGGCCCGTGAACTGCACGATGAGACGGTCCAGGCCCTGATCGCCCTGAGCCAGCGGGTGGACCTGGTCCGTCGTGCGCTCCAACGGGGCGAACAAGGGCCGGCCCAGAGCCTTCTGGAGGAAGTCCGTCGTATGGCCGGCGAGATGTTGGAGGGCGTGCGGCGTTTCAGCCGGGATCTGCGCCCCCTTTACCTGGAGGAACTGGGGTTTGTCCCGGCCCTGGAGGCACTGGCGCAGGAGGCCGGCCGGCAGGGCCATCTCCCGGTCGAGGTACGTCTGGAGGGGACGCCTCGTCGTCTGCCTCCGGCCCGCGAACTCACCCTCTACCGGATCGCCCAGGAGGCGCTTTCCAACGCCCTCCGCCATGCCCAGGCCGGGCATATCTGGCTGACCCTGCGCTTTGATGACTCGGGCGTTACCCTGACCGTGGCCGACGATGGGGTTGGTTTCCGTCCCCCAGAACATCCCGGCCGGCTGACCCAGGAGGGGCACTTTGGCCTGCTAGGGATGCGGGAACGCACCCTCCTGGCCGGGGGGACGTTCCATATCTCCTCCGCTCCCGGCCAGGGCACGGCCGTCTCCGTACATCTACCCGGATGATCGGGCCGGCCGGAAGTCGCGTATCCGAAGTTCCAGCCGCTCCTCCCCGTTCCAGGTGTCGCTCTCCAGGCTACAGACCAGGTCCAGGAGGCTGCCCGGCGGGCATTCCTCGATCCGCGATCCCAGGCGGAAGCCGACGGCCCCCCGGGTGGTCCGCCCGTCGCTAAGGGTCAGGCGAAGATGCTCCCCCTCGCTTCCGACCGGACGGGCGCTCCGAACCTGAACCCGACGGCATAAGAAGAGCGGCTGGGGGTTCTCGACGCCGAAGGGAGACATCTGCTCGATCAGCCGGAACAGGTCCCAATTCAGGTCCGATAGAGATACCTCGGCCTCGATGTTCAGCCTGGGGGTGAGGGCGTATTCGTCCAGTTGGGAAGCGGCCAGGAAAAGAAGCCGCTCGGCCAGGGCGGGAAGGTTTTCCCGGGGCAGGCTGAAGCCGGCCGCCACGCGGTGGCCCCCGTAACGGGTCAGGAGGTCGGCGCAGTGCTCCAGGGCTTGGGTGATGTGAAAATCCGGGATGCTCCGGGCAGAGCCGCGACTTTCCCCCTCTCCGAGTTCGACGAGCAGGGTGGGGCGGTAGAACTCCTCCAGGAGTTTGCCGGCTACCAGCCCGATCACGCCGGTCGGGAAGTCGGGGGAGGCCAGGAAGATTACCCGGTGCTCGTCGGGCAGGGAGAGCACCTGGCGGCGGGCCTGCTCCAGGGTCTGGGCCATGATTTCCTGGCGCTCGCGGTTGAGGGTATCCAGTTCCCGGGCTAGAGTGGCAGCCTCCTCCTGACTTTCGGCCAGGAGGAGATGGTAGGCGATGCGGGCGTGGGAGAGCCGGCCGGCCGCGTTCAGGCGGGGACCCAGGATGAAGCCGATGGTGCCCGTCCCCACCCGCTCCGGTCGCACGCCGGCCACCGCCATCAGAGCGCGCAGGCCCGGCCGCTCCGTCCGGCGGATGGCCTCCAGTCCGTAGGCCACCAGGATGCGGTTTTCCCCCACCAGAGGAGCAACATCGGCCACCGTGCCCAAGGCGACCAGGTCCAGGAGGTCCTCCCGGCGCAATTTCTCTCGGCCCGGTATGCCCGAGCGGGCCAGGCCGCGGGCCAGGGTAAAGGCGATTCCTACGCCGGCCAGCCGCTTGAAGGGGTAGGCACAGTCCGGCTGGCGGGGATTGAGGATGGCCAGAGCCGGCGGGAGAAACGCCGTCGGGGGCAGATGGTGGTCGGTGATCACCACGTCCATCCCCAGAGCCTGAGCCCGGGCCACCTCGGCGGCGTTGCTGATGCCGCAGTCCACCGTGATGAGGAGACGGGTGCCCTCGGCGGCCAGGCGCTCTACGGCTTCCATGTTGAGGCCGTACCCCTCCTCGATGCGGTGGGGAATGTAAGGGGACACCCTCCCTCCCAGGGTGCGGAGCGTCTGCACGAGCAGCGTCACGCCGGTCACTCCGTCGGCATCAAAGTCGCCGTAGACGGTGATGCGTTCCCCGTTTTCCAGGGCGCGGACGATGCGTTCCACCGCCTGGGGCATCCCTTTCATGAGGTAGGGATCGGCCAGACGACGATAGTCGGGATGCAGGAATTCTTCGGCCTCGGCGCGGGTGCGCAGGCCGCGGTTCCAGAGGATCTGGGCAAAAGGTAGGGGCCAGGGGGCATCCGGCCCGGACGCCCGTATTTCGGCCAGTTCGTCCGGAGGGGTCGGCGGCCGGACAGACCAGATCGGTATAGCAGGTTGCATCATGACCTCCTTTCTTTCAATCAGTATATCACAATTTGCGCAAATTGTCCAGTCGGAGCAAAAGCGCTCTGGAGCCGTCTGCCGGGACAGGGATACATCGCTTGACGGCAGATGTCCGGACCACAGGGGACGCCACCGGGATTAGATCTGCAACCGGGGATCCAGGGCGTCGCGCAGGCCGTCCCCCACGAGGTTAAAGCCCAGCACACTGAGCATGATG
>DAOUAK010000126.1:0-4216 GCA_034433695.1 Chloroflexia bacterium | reverse complement strand
GTCTCGTACTCCACGTGGGAGATGTTGATGGTGACCCCGCGCTGCTGCTCCTCCGGGGCGTTGTCGATCGTCTCAAAGGGGCGGAACTTGGCCAGCCCCTTGAAGGAGAGCACCTTGGTGATCGCCGAAGTCAGGGTGGTCTTGCCGTGGTCGACGTGGCCGATCGTCCCCACGTTCACGTGCGGTTTCTTGCGCTCAAACTTGGCCTTGGCCATCTTATCCTCCTACCGTAACCTTTTCGCCCGGTAAGCCCACGCCCAGACTTGAACTGGGGACCTACTCCTTACCAAGGAGTTGCTCTACCGGCTGAGCTACGTGGGCTCGACAAAAGCCGTTCGGATACTTCTATCGCAAAACCCTAATTCCAAATGGAGGGGGCAGGATTCGAACCTGCGTAGCCATTTCAGGCGGCAGATTTACAGTCTGCTGGTTTTAGCCACTCGCCCACCCCTCCACGGGAAGCGGGCCCTGAAGCCGACGAAGGGATTTGAACCCTTAGCCGGCGGTTTACAAGACCGCTGCTCTACCATTGAGCTACGTCGGCTTGCTTTTATTATACACCGCCGGCCGGCTTCGGTCAAGTATAAGAATTATACGGCAAGAAAGGAGATTTGTCAAATTCGACCACTTTACCGCCGACATGGGACATGGGCGATTTGACTTTTGGTGGAAGTCTGGTATAATAAAAAATGTGGGGATGCAACGGTTTCGACAGGGAGGGAACGGGCCGGGCTGCGAGCCGGGGCGCCTGACCCCGTAAAAACGGGCGATGCCAATAAGCGGCAACACCTTCAATCGCGCTCCTGTAGCGCTCGCCGCCTAAAAGTAAGGTGGCGCGTCCTTCCGGACCCCGCCCCGGTGGGCCCGGATAGGGCGTGGCAAAGCCGGGGTGCTCCTGCCCCGAACGCCGGCTGAGGGCAGGAAAAGAGGAAAGCCGGCCGGCCAACGGGAACCCGGCCGACAGGGGTCCCGCCGGCGCAGAGAGAAAGAGTCGGCTACGCTCGTAGACGCTCGGCAGTGAACTCTCTGGACGGGGGTTCGATTCCCCCCATCTCCACCAGAGCCGGCCACAGAGGTGGCCGGTTTTTTATCGGCCGGGAACAGGGGCATAGAGAAGAGGCCCCGGATGGGCCTCTTCCCGGGATCGGGTATTCGGTTGTCGGGCACTCTTTCCGTCGGGGATGGGTTTGGGGAGGGTGTTCCCTCCAGGGCCGGGCCGAACGCTCTCCGGCTTCGAGACCTTCCATCCCCAAACGGGTTTGCCTACCCCCCATCAGCAGGCCATCCGGGCCAGAAGGATGAGGTAGAGTCGCCAGGCTGGGATGGCCGGCGGTATCCGGGGCGGATGAATTCGGGTTGGGGTGTACATTTTTTCCTCCTTGTCAGGCCAGGCTGCCACCGCTCAGGGCCAGAGCAATCCTTTGAAGAACAGGTAAAGACCTGAAGCCAGAAGAATCGCGATGATCGTGCTGAATAGGACTACGCCATCGTTGGAGTAACGGGAAGAAGCGTAGGTGAGCAGAGCGAGCATCAGGCCGGCTCCGAAGAGGAGGCAGGCCAACATCTGCCATCCGTTGCCCAGGAATGCCATTTCCATCGCTTTCCTCCCCGGCCATCTTTCTCCATTGAAGATAGCCTTTCTGCTTTTACTATATACCTGTAGCCGGAGAAGAATCACGCACCTGATTGGGGATATCCTTGCATTCGATTGGCGGAATTCTTACCATTTTCTTACCCGTCCCGAACCCCTCCTGGACATCCGGCGGAGCAGGGCATCCGGACGTCCTCCAAGACACCCCTACGGAAATTCCAGTGGATCGGGGAGGGCATGGGGACGGGGAACGCCCTCTCCGGGCAAATATGGGGGGAAAGGATTCAGCGGCCGGCCTGCCTGAGGAGGCGCAGGCCTTCCAGGCGCAAGAGTTCCGGATAGAGGACGCGGTAGGCCGGGCAATAGGGGGAAGGGACGGAGGCCCGGCCGGCCGACTTCCGAGCCAGCCAGGGACAGCCGCCGGCGCAGCCGTAGCGCCAGGGACAGGAGGCGCATCCGGCCCGTTCTTCCACCGCCGGGTTGGGGAAGGTCGCCCCCAGGACGGGCAGGGGGTCCTCCAGAGCAAGGTCGCCGGCCGGATGAGATAGTTCCATCTGGCAGGGGCTGAGCCGGCCCCTTTCGTCCACCACCAGGTAGGCACGGCCGGCGGCACAGGGGTAGCGGTGCGGCCGGGAGAAATCGGCCCGGTCCAGGATGCCGAGGAGGCTACGGCCGGGTAAGGCCGCCTCCACCCGGGCCAGGGCCGCCCGCACGGCGACGATCAGACGCTCGATTCGCTCCGGGGAAATCCGGCCGTCGGCCGGCCGGACGAAGTTGAGGTGGAAGGGCAGGTCCAGGTCCAGCGCCAGGGCGACGGCCTCGGCCTCCTCCTCCCCCTCTTCACCGCACAGCGTGATGGAGAGGAAGGGACGCAGCCCTCGTCCGACCGCCCGCTCGAGGTTGCGGCAGATGCGCTCAAAGGTGCCGCTCCCGTCCGGGAGGGTACGGCGGCCGTCATGGGTTCGGCGGGAGGGATCGAGCGAGATGGCCAGGCGCAGCCCGGCGGCGGCCGCAAAGTCCAGGACGCCATCGTCGAGGGCGACGCCGTTCGTGAGGAGGGTCTCGCTCAGGCGGAGGCCGTGGCGTCGGGCCAGGAGGCCGGCCTGCCGGTGGAGGAAGCGGACCAGGGGCAGATTCAGGGTGGGCTCGCCGCCGGCGTACTTGAGTTTGACCGCCTGGAAGCCGTGGCGGTCGGCGGTGCGGAAGGCCGTCTCCAGGGCCGAAAGGCCGGTGGCCGGATCCATCGCCCGGCCCTGACGGGGCACGTAGCAGTAGGCGCAGCGCAGATGGCAGGCCGGGGTAACGTGCAGCCAGACGGTGAGGGTATCGTTTTCCGGAGCGGGAACGGCGGCCGGCTGCGTCTCCCCGACGGGGACGAGCAACCCCGCTTCGGCCAGCCGCCTGGCGAAGCCCTCGGCCAGCGGGCGAGGCCGGGCGAAGGCGGCCAGCGCCTCCTGCGCTGCCGGGCTGAGGACGGCGGGGCCGGTGGGGGAGTGGGCGGAAAGGAGGAGGGCATGGCCGGCCGGAAGAGGTGCCCGGTAGAGGAGCGGAGCGCGCTGCCAGAGCCGGCCGCCTTCGGCCGTAAAGGGGGATACGCCGGAGGCCGGCGCGCAGGCGCAATCGGTCTCCGCCGGGCCGGCCGGAGGGACAAAGATGGCCTCCGAGCAGGCGCAGTCCTGCTCGCTTTCCGCGGCGGACGGCCGGAGCAGGAGCATCCGATCGAACGCCCCGACGGGCAACGATTCGGTAAAATGCTTCATCGCCTTTCCTCCTCGACGGGCCGGCGCATCCGGAGCAGGTCCCCTTCCTGCCCGGCCGGCCGGAAGCCGTACCGCGCAAAGAGGCGGCGGGCCGGGAGGTTATCCCGGCGGGTCTCCAGGACGACCGGGAGGCCCCTCCGGCCGGCCCAGCGCAAGGCCGCACCCAGGAGCGCCCGGCCCAGGCCCTTTCTCCGCCACCCGGCCCGCACGCCGATGCCCAGTTCCAGGGCCGGCCCGCCTGCCTCCTTCGGGAAAAGCCGGCACCAGCCGGCGATCTCCCCCTGCGCCTCGGCCACCAGAAGGAGGTGGCAGGGGCAGCCGGGAGCGTCCAGGGCGTGCTGCCAGGCCGGAGTGGGGCAGAAACGCGCCGTGGCCATCATCCCTTCGGCACAGACATCGCCGATGGTTTCCTGGAGCCGCTCTACGTCTTCCGGGGCAAAAGGACGAATCCGAATCACGGGCACCTCGGTCTCGTATAAACTCGCATCAGGCCTCCAGGGCCGGAAACCACCCCGATCGGAAGCGCAGAACGTGGAACGTTCTAACCTTTCACCATTCTCAATATAATGCCATGCTCCTCCAGTTCCTTTTCCAGGCGCGTCGGGCGGGGCAATCCCCGTTCCTCGACTGCCTCCAGCAGTCCTCGGTACATCAGGTCCAACTCCTCCCGGTTGCGCCGCTTGGTGCGGCCGTAAATCCGGTGGATGGCCCGGCGGATGTCCCGGAAGTCCGGGGCGTAGAGTTCGTCATAGGCCAGGGCCAGGGTGTAGAAACGGCCTGCCCTGGGCAAAGCCTCCTCCGGACCGATTTTCTTCTCTTGGAACCGCTGCATATAGATTTGCCCCAGAAGCAGATAGGCTTTCCC
>DAOUAK010000125.1:0-25098 GCA_034433695.1 Chloroflexia bacterium | reverse complement strand
CACCCCGCCGACGTGCAGGCTGGGACGGGCGTCCACGTAGATGCCGTACCGCTTGCCCAACACTTCGACGTACCCCTTGACCCCCCACTGCCCGTTGGTGAACTCGCCGAACTCAGCGCCCATGCCGATGGTCAGATCCCCCGGGGGAATGTCGAGGCAGATAGAGAACAACCCAAAGTCGGTACAGCCGCTCCAGATTGCGCCCTTGCGAAAGCCGACGTCCACCTGACCGCGGCCGGCCAGGTGGAGACGGGCCCAGTCGGTCCAGGCGTCGATCCGCAGCGAACCGTTTATATAGAGACTGTTGACGTTGGCGGTAAAGGAAAAGCCGTTCTCCTTCACCCCGATGTGGGTCTGGGCCACCGTAAAGATCTCCAGCAGGCGGACGATGCTCTCCAGGTCCAATCCCCAGGTCGGCTCCCAACTCAGCGTGGCCGTGCCATCGCCGCGGATGAGCGCAAGACCCAGGCCCGGGACTTTGGCGATGGAGGTGACGGTCAGGGTCAGGCTGACCGACTGGGCGTCGGGCTGCAGCGTGACCGTGCCCTCTACCCCGGTCAGCGCCAACCCGGTGTTGTCGATGGGGATGCCCACGTCGCAGGAGAGGCCGACACCGATCTCGCGCAGGCGGACGGCGTCCGGTGTGGAGGGCTGGGTGTGGATCTCCATGACCCGCTCGCCGGCCGCGCCGACATAGATGGTGACCGAGGCCGAGATGCTGCACCCGCCGGCCCCGCCGGGCTTGAACTTGGGCAGGCCAAACTCGCCGGCCAGGGTGATCTCGTACCCGCCCGGCACCGGCTCGAACCGGCCGCTCAGCCCGGAAAGGTTGAGTTGGTTGCCCACCTTGATGTCGGGGAAGGCAATCTTGAGCCCGGCGCCCACCTTGAGGCCGCCGTCGTCGATCAGCATGGAGACGCCTCCGGCCTGGGCCGGGGCGCACAGCCCGCCCCACTCGGCGGGCAGGCAGAAGGAAGCCCCGCCCAGGCGCAGGCCGGGCCGGCCGTCGTAGGACTCCAGGGAGGCTCTCTCTACCCGCAGCGGCACGCCCGCCACCTGCATATCGATGGGAGCGATCTGCCCGGCCTGGGCGGTCAACTGGTTGCGCTTGTTCACCTTCCCCGCGAAGGCGACGCCGCTGCCCGACCAGCCGGGGATGCTCACCACCAGGTCACCCGTGATGTCGCAGCCCTCCAGGGAGACGTGGGAGGGGATCACGTTGATCACGCGCATCTGCACGTCGCCGCTGTCGATCAGCTCGATGTTGGCGCCGGAGCAGTTGGGCGGCGGCGCCGGCGGTTCGGAGGGGTCGTCCAGGAGTTGAATGGTAAAGATCGCCTCCTTGAACTGGCCGACGCCGTTCAGGGTGCGGACGCGGACGCTGTTCAACTCCTTCTGCTCGAAATCGAGCGGCGCGGCGGTCCGCAACTGGTCGCCGACGATCTGAAAGCGGGCGTTGTCGTTGCCGCCCTGACCGGAGACCAGCGAGTAGACGTAGGGCGGGTGCGGGGTCTCTTCCTGGGTGCTGAGCGTGCCCACGACGGTCCCGGCGGGCAGGTTCTCCTGCACCTGGTAATTGCTCAACAGGACGGCCTCCGGACCCCCGCCGACCCTGTCGCCCAGGATAAAGAGGGTGAAGGACTTGTCCAGGTGCAGGTTGCCGGCATCGGTGGCCCGCACCTGGACCGTCCGCTGGATGGTGTTCGTGTTGCCGGTGAAGGCGATGGGCACACGCGTGTAGAGCCCGGCGCCGCTGAGCCGGAACTCGCCGCCGTCCAGCAGGTTGAAGGTGTGCGTGTCGCCGGGATCGGGGTCCACGGCGTACAGCGTGCCGACCAGCGTGTCGGCCGGCAGCGTACACAGGTTGGAGGCATCGCAGGCGGCGACCAGCGGCTGCTGGTTATGGATCTGGATGTCTTGGGGCGTGGAGTTGACGTTGCGGACCAGGAGGGCCACCCGCGCCGTCTGGGTCAGGCCCACGTCGTTGATGATGGTGTAGGGGAAAGCATCGGAGCCGTTATAGTCCGGGTTGGGCGTGTAGCGAATCTTCCCCCCCTCGATGGCCGTGGCGCCGCGCGCCGCCGAACCGACGGATTGGAGCGCGACCGTGCCGTATGGGTCAAAGTCGTTGGCCAGCACGTCGAGCAAGAGGCTCGAGTTCTCGTCCAGGCTGGCGGTCTCGGGACGAGCAACCGGGCGACCGCGCGCGATGGTGACGATATAGTCTTCTACCTCGCCGTCCACGGCGATGCCGTTGTAGGACAGTTTGGCGCGGCTGGCAAAGCGGAAGCGCGCATAGGTGGCCCCCAGTTGCGCCTCCACCGGCACGGTGAAGGTGAAGATCTGGCTCCCGGCCGGCCGGTAGAGGCCGGGGATGAATTTCTCGCCGGCATCGGCCCAGTCGCCGTCGGCGTTGAAATCGATCCAGGCGTGCAGGTAGCCGGCGTGGGAAAGGACCACTTGCACGATGGCCGTGTCGTTGGTGCGCAGCGGGGTGAGGAAGGTCACGCCGTCCTCGTCGTCCAGGTTGTCATTGTCGTCGCCGTCGGCGTTGCCGGAAGGAAAGCCGTCGGGGTCGATGTCCACCAGCGCGCCCAGGTAGTAGCCGGTGCGCAGGTAGTGGCGGGCACCGTTATCGGCCTTGAGCGTTGGGTAGGGGGCCGGCGCATCGCCGTAGTCGAGTTCGTTGCTCAACTCGAACGCCCCGATGTCGCATACCGCTACGCCGTTGTCGTCGCCATCCTTGGGGCGCTCCACGCCGCGCTGGTCGGTAGCGGGGCAGTAGGCGTTATCGCCGGCGTCGATGGCCAGGCTGCCGGGCAGGAGGGAGTGTGTCCAGGTCTCGCCCCCGTTGTCCTCCAGCGGGCCGAGGAGCGGGTTGCCGGTGTAGTCGACACCGCACGTCCCATCGCTGTCCAGGTTCTTGATATCGGTGCTCAGATCGGTCGGAAGGTAGCAATCATGCAGCGTATTGTTGGCGATGATCGTGTGGATGGCGTGCAGGGTGCCGAGCAAGTTCGTCACTCCGTAGCCATCGTTGTTGGCGATTGTCACGTTCCACAGCGTCAGGTTGTCCGATGACTGCGCTGAGATGACGGCGTACGCACTCTGATTGCCGCTGAAAGTAGAGTTGCTGATCGTGCCCGTGGCGACGAGGGCGGTTCCATCGACCGAACTGACGTTTCCGCGGAAGAGGCTGCCCGAGATGGTGGTCGCTGTTCCTGCTTCGGATTGTAGCGCCGCTCCATAGTCAGCCTGGTTGTTCTCGAAGGTGCTGTCGCTCACGCGCAGCAGGGATCCGCCGGCATAGACGCCGCCTCCACGGGGGGCGGCCGAGCTTTCGGCAACCCGCGTTCGGACCAGCGTCAGGGTGCCGTTGTTGCTGTGGACGGCCCCGCCGCTGCTGCCGGTATTCACGCAGTGAACCAGTTCGCAGTCCTCCAGCGTGAGATCGCCGTCGCTGAAGATGCAGCCGGCCCATGATGGGTCGGACCCGTCCGCGATCCGTAGGTTCTTCAGCACCAGGGTCGTCGTGAAAGGGTGATAGAAGATCATGCTCGCGTTGTTCCCGCTGACGGTGACCCGTTGGGCCAGCGCCGAGGCGTCGATGGTCAGATCCCCGTAGATGTAGAGGTAGCCGCTGGTCAGGGTGATCGTGGCGCCGGCCAGGGTGTCGCTAAAGACGACCGTGTCTCCGGAGGCCGAGGCATTGACGGCCTCGCGCAGGGTGCACTCGGTCTCATTGCAGGTGCCGTCCCCGGGGTCGTTGGTGGAGTTGACGGTCCAGACCGCCTGGACGCTCGGCGCACGGCCGGCCTGGGGCCCAGGCGGTTCGAGGGGTGCGGCCTCGGCGGGGGTCCAGGGCACAATCCGGCCCAGGGCGGCGGCGCCGCCGGCGCCCGGCGCTGCCGGGGAGTAGCGCACGGCCGGGCCGGCCGGTGCGGGTGCAGGCGCGGTTGGCTGTGCCGCAGTGACGGGAAAGGGGACGAGGAGTTGAAACAGGATGGCACAAAGCGCCAGAAGGGACAGGACTTTCGTGCGGATGGTTATCCTCCTGGGGACATAGATGGGCAGGAGCAAGCCTCTTCTACTATCTACCTCTACACAAGGCGGTCACGCCGGGAAAGTCGCGGGACTTTCTACATACTTTTTTGCCCCGATTGGAACTCGGGGTCGCTGGCACTATCACGAGATGGGTAGACCCCCGGCGGGGTGCCGTCGCCGATGTAACCGTAGACGCCGGTCAGCGGAGCATCGCCGGTGTTGCAGAATTTGCCGATGACCGTGGCCACATGTGGGGCGCAGGTCGAGGGAGAGGCAAGTTCGAGTCCACCACCAGATTATAGGCAGCGACGATTTCGACCCGGAGTGTGCCGGCCGCCTGGACGATGGGGGTGGGAAAAGGGGACACACCCGGCAGAAGGATAAGAAGCAGCACGGACACGCCGATCAGCGCTGCGGCCCGGAGTCTTCCATCCCGAATTCGTGCCTCCGAATTCGAGGCCGATACAATCTTGCCCATTTTCCTCCTCTCTTTGGGGCGAGCAGGAAAAGGCGAAGCAGACAACCTTTTTCCTGGACTGCGACCGGGGGTTTCACTTGCCCGCTTCGGGATGGTGATCCGGGAGGGTAAATAAAACCCCAAATTTACCTAATATTTTACGCCACTTTACGGAAAATGTCAAATCGCACCTACAGCCGATAGTAGACTAACCTGTTATACCCTTCTTGACGCGGAAAGAAAACCCCTCTCGCCACCTGCCAGGTGAGGGCAGGGCAATGCCCCTACCCTATTTCTGAAAAATTGGGGACACATCCCCGTTCAGGCGGCAGTTGCAGGAGGGAACGGGTTGTAGTACAATTAGGAATAGAAAGCAGGCTATCCGGGCAGAGGGAACGATGCCGGTAGAAAATCGCTGTCCCACCTGTGGTGCTATCCTGCCTGAAGGAGGCAAGTGCCCCTTCTGCACCGAGGCGCTACGCCTGGTTCAGCATCTGGCTTCGGCGGAAGAAGTCCGGCTTTGCAGGCGTTGCGGGGGCATCCTTCAGGAAGGGGATGAGGGGGACCTCTGCGCCAATTGCCGCCTGCAGGCGATAGCCCGCCCACCCGTTTGGCGGCGCGAGGATAGGATTGCCCGCTGGTTGCGGGAGCACGTGGTCGAGCCTCCGGTGGAGGAAGCGGGACGGCAGTGTCCCCAATGCGGCAAAACGATACCGATACAATCTCTTTTCTGTCTGTATTGCGGGAAGCCCGTAGCCTCGGCGGAGACCCCCGAGGAGTCACCATCCGGACCGATGGAGGTACCAGCCTCCGGGACGAACGTATTCCTCGAAGAAAGAGGGTCCGGGGTATCTCCCCAGGAGGAAGAGAGGGCTTCGGTCCAGGCCGAGAGAACCACGCCCGGCCGGCCCCCTCTTTCCCGGCGGGTATGGGCCTTTTGGCAGGAACAGTTTGGCCCCCTTCGGAAGCGCGCTCTGGGCCCATCTCCGAGGGTCATCTCCAGGAGCCTCGGCAAAAAGGCTGATACTTTTCCGATCTGGCTTTGGGTTTTGCTGGGGCTTTTGCTCCTCGGCCTGGCCGGTATGGCCCTTTTCTGGACGACGCTTTTGACTTCTGGCGGAATCGCTTTTCGGTAGGAGCGAAAGGACGGTGGACGATTTTCGACGTGAGGCAGCCGAGCATTACGAACGCGCCGTGGCCCTGGAACGGGCCGGCCGTGTGGACGAGGCCCTGATCGAGTACCGCCGGGCGGCGGATACCGACCCCACCTTCGCCGCTGCCCATGAGGCCCTGGGTTACCATTACCAGCGGCGCGGCTTGCTGGCCAAGGCGCTCGAAGCCTTCCAGACGGTAGCCCGCCTGGAAGGCACCTATACGGCTTACTTTAACCTGGGCTATATCCTCGTCGAGATGGAGCGCTACGAAGAGGCGATCGAGGCCTTTCGACACTGTCTGGAAATAGCCCCGGAGGATCCGGCGGCGCTTTACGAACTCGGCTACACCTATTACGCCCTGGGGCGCCCGGCCGAAGCCCTGGAAATGCTGCGCCTCCCTCTTCAGGCCTATGCCGAGGACGCCCGGGTGCATAATCTGGCAGGGGCCTGTTACCTGGACCTGGAGATGTGGCAGGAGGCCGAGGCATCGTATGCGCAGGCCATGGAACTGGCCCGCTTCGACGAGGAGGCCGGGGAGGCCCGCTTCGGCCTGCTGGTCGCCCGGCGGTACCAGGAGTTTCCCCCCGGAATGCCCCTGGGAATACAGGACCAACTTTACGCCGACGCCGGGGTGGTCCTCCTGGGCACAATGGGAGATGACGGCCGTCACCTTACCCCCCGAGAAGCGCCACCCCTGTCTCCCGAGGAGATTGCCGTGACTTTGGGCCGGCTTCGGGCCCTGTTTCAGGCCCTGGAAATCCGTCCTTCTGCCGTAGTCGCCGTGGACCGGGTTTCTATCCCCCTGGCTACGGTGCTGGGGAAAATGCTTGCCTTGCCTCGAAAGCCGCTTTCCCGCTTGCAGCCCCAGGAACAGGCCCTCCTCGTCCTCACCCTGGGACGACAACGGGAACTTCTGGAAGTTGCCCTGGAACAGGCTCCCCCAGGATCGCTCTCCTTTGTCTATGCCCTGGGCTGGTCGCCTCAGGATGGCCCTCTTCCCGATTTCATCGGCGTCCTGGTCCAGGGCAAGATGCCCGAAGAGGTCTCCTGGGATGAGGAATCGTTGCGAGCCGCCTGTGCCCGCTTGAAGGGAGGTGGAGAACCGGAGCAGATTCGGTACTATCTGGAGGAGCACCGCCGGCTACGCTTTCTGGAATGAGCCGGCCTGGGTAACCCGCCCCGCCAGTTATCCGTACATTGGGATGGAATTCAGGGCCGATGGGCCCGAGGAGGAAAAGATGACCGATTTTCGCCAGCGGGTCTTTCAATCCCGCGACGAGAGCAAACTGAAGAAACTGGCCAGTTACATCCCCGGCTACGGCGGCTATCTGGATAAGGAGATGCGGCGCGACGCCGACAAACTCCTGCGCGATTACGTTGCCGACCGGCTGGAACAACAGCGCCGACGTCTGACCGAAGCCCAGCAGGAACTCCTGGCAGGAGGCAACCTGCCGCTCATGGATGACGTGGACCGGGTGCAGAAGAAGTTGCAACTTCTGGGCGACCGGCTTCGCACCGCCGTCTACGGCTATGCCGGCTGGTTCGATGCCGTGGTCATCCGGGAAGATGCCCTCGACGCCCTCTACGACTATGACGCCGCCCTGATCGGCGGTGCAGATCAATTGGCTGAAGAAGTACAGGCTTTTGTCCATGCTGCATCCGGCCAGGGGGATGTCCAGGCTGTCCTGAAGCGGCTGAACGAGACGCTGACCACCCTGCACGAGCAGGTAGACCGGCGGCGGGATGTCCTCATCGGGGTCATTCCGCCCGTTCCGCCGGCCCCTTGAAAACGTAAGGAGGAGCGGACATGGCCCTACTCGAAGTCATCGAGTTTCTGGACGAGAGCGGTCGAGAGATCATCCACCGCGTTCCCGAGGAAGGTTCCGGGGAAATCAAACTGGGTTCGCAGTGCGTGGTCCGCGAAAGTCAGGTGGCGGTCTTTTTCCGCGACGGCAAGGCCCTGGATGTCCTGGGCCCCGGCCGCCACACCCTGACCACGGCCAACATCCCCATCCTGGTCGGCCTGCTGAAGATTCCCTTCGGCTGGAAGAGCCCCTTCCGGGCCGAGGTGATCTTTGTCAACATGCGCGAGTTCGTGGATATGAAGTGGGGGACGCCCCAGATGCTTCCCTTCCGGGATAAAGATCTGGGCCTCGTTCGCCTGCGCGCCTTTGGCACCTACGCCATGCAGGTAACCGACCCTCAGCTCTTTGTCAACAAGATTGCCGGCACCCAGGGCATCTACACCACCGACCAGCTGGAAGACTATTTGCGCAACATCCTGGTCTCCCGTCTGGCCGACCTGCTGGGGGAAAACCTGAAATCGGTCCTGGACCTGGCCGGCCAGTACGATGAGTACGGTGCCGGGGTACGGGCCAGGGCCGCCGACGATTTCGCCGCCCTGGGGCTTGCCCTGAAAGCCTTTTACATCACCGCCATCACCGTCCCCGAGGAGGTGGAAAAAGCCATTGACGAGCGGGCGCAGATGGGCGCGCTGGGCGACCTCGCCGCCTATATGCGCTTCAAGGCCGCCCGGGCAATGGGAGATGCGGCCCGTGCCGAGGGTGCCGGCGGTCTGGCCGGGGCCGGGCTCGGGCTGGGGGCCGGTGTGGGGCTGGGCGGCGTCCTGGCCGGGACGATGGCTCAGGCGATGCAGGCCGCTCCGGGGACGCCCGAACAGGACCTGCTCAAGCAACTGGATAACCTGCGCGCCCAGGGGGTCCTGACCGAGGAGGAATATCAGGCCAAGCGGGCCGAAATTCTATCCCGCACCCAGGCGCAGAATATCCCCGAACTTCTCCGGCAACTGGGCCAGTTGCGCGACCAGGGACTCATTACTCCGGAGGAGTTCGAGGCCAAGAAGAAGGAACTGCTGAGCCGGCTCTGAAGTCGTTTCGAACGTGGGCCCACGGCAGAAACGGGACCTGTTGGAACAGGCCCGGGAACTCTACCTCCAGGGGCGCAACCAGGAGGCTCTGGAAGTCTACCTGGAGGCGCTGGTCCATCATCCCGACGATCCGCGTGTGCACTGCGGGTTAGGGGAGGTCTTTGAGGCGCTGGGCCGGCCGGGGGATGCTCTGGTCGCCTTCGAGCAGGCGCTCCGTCTGGACCCCCAGTACGCCTGGGCCCATTTTGGCAAGGGAGGCGTTTTTCAAGGGCTGCGACGTTATCGGGAGGCGGCGGCCTCTTACCGCCGGGCGGCCGAACTGATGCCCGAAGAGGCCGCTTTTCATCGTGCGCTGGGGTTGGCCGAGTACCTCTGTGACCGCCTGGAGGCTTCCACCGAGGCTTATCGTCGAGCCATAGAGGCCGATCCCGAGGATGCCCTCTCCCACTACGGTCTGGGGCTGAACCTGGATGCCCTGGGCCGGCCGGAAGAGGCCGTCCTGGCCTACCAGCGGGCGGCCGCCGCCGATCCCGAAGACCCCTGGCCTCTCTTACGCCTGGCCGGCCTGTTATCCCGCTATGGCCATCCCCAGGCAGCCGAGTACCTCCGTCGGGCTTCCGCCCTGGTCCAGGACGACGATCCCTGGGAACAGGCCGTGTTGAACATGCTTCGGGGACAGGAAGCGGAGGCGCTGGAATACATCCGTCAGGCCGTCGCCCATCTCCCCGAAAGCGCCGACTGGCTCGCTCGCGACCCCGATCTGGAGCCGCTCCAGGCCGATGAACGTTTCTGGCTGATCCTTTCCGCAGCCCGGCGGCGATAGAAGGCTGTTCCCCGATTCCGGGCAATTGCTCGAGATCGGGGAGAATTTTCTGCCTTCAGGCCGTCTTCCGGTCCAGTTCCCTTCGGGCCAGCCACCAGAGAAGCCCGCTGACGACGGCTGCCATGACCACCAGGGCAAGGAGTTTATACAGGCCGCTGGGGAGGAGGAGGGCCAGGGCTCCGAAGCCGGCGCATAGGCCATAGAAGAGGAGGACGATCTGCACCTGGGAGAAGCCCAGGTCCAGAAGGCGATGGTGGAGGTGTCCCCGGTCGGCCTGCAGGGGTGAGCGTCCTCGGGAGAGGCGGAAGATGATGACCCAGGCCACATCGAGGATCGGCACACCCAGGACCAGGAGGGCGGTGGCGATTTTGGCTCCGCCGATGATGGAGAGGATGGCCAGGAAGTAGCCCAGGTACATGGCCCCGGAGTCGCCCATAAAGATGCGGGCCGGGTGAAAGTTATAGGGCAGGAAGCCCAGGCAGGCGCCGAGCAGGGCCAGGCACAGGGGAGCCAGGCTGTATTGCCCCAGCCGCAGGGTATGGATGAAGAGGAGCAGGGCAGCGATGGCCGTTACCCCACCGGCCAGGCCGTCCAATCCGTCCAGCCAGTTGACCGTGTTCATCATGCCGACGATCCAGAAAAGAGTGAAAAAAGCCGCGACGGCTGGAGGAAGGTAGACCGTTCCGCCCAGCGGGTTTTGCACCTGCTCGATTACCAGGCCGAGCGGTGGTTCCAGACCGGGAAGCAGGAAGTAGGGAAGGACGGCCACCAGGGCCACCCCGATCTGGACGGCCAGTTTCACCGGCGGGGACATCTCCCGCACATCGTCGTACAGGATCAGGCCCAGGGTCAGGAGCGAGCCGATGAGGAGCAGGCCCACGCGGACGGATTCGATATCCCGGCCCAGGAGCAGGGCTTTCTCGGCCGGCCGGGGGGAAAGGAATAGGACCAGGAGGAGGGCGGCGGTGCCGGCCAGGGCCAGGGCCAATCCACCGCTACGGGCCGTCGGCCGGGTGTGGATGTGGCGGGGCGTCGGACGGCGGAACCAACCGGCCCGTTCTCCCAGGTGTCGGGCCAGAGGGGTCAGGCCGACCGCCAGGAGGAGGGCCGTGGAGAAGGAAAAGGCCATCAACCATCCATCGGGCATTATAGGCGGATGCCGGCCAGGAGTTCCCGGGTGCAGGCCGCGCAGAGCAGGGTGCCGAGCCGCTCGAGCCGGCCGGCCGCGGCCCGGAAGTGCTGGCCACAGCGTGGACAGACATACCGGGTGGAACGAGGCCTGACCGGATGAGAAGATTTCCCCGGAACGGCCGCGCTCATCCCAAAGGGGCCCAGCCGGGCGGCCAGACGGCGGGCTTCCTGAAGCGTTATATCGTCCCCGGTCACCAGCGCCGCTTCGGCGATTTCCCGCACCAAACGGGCCATCTCCTCCAGTCGTTCCGGTGCTTCCCCGGCCTGAAGGAGCGTTTCCAGTTTTCTTTCCAGGTGCTCCAGCACCTCTACGGCCGTCAGCATCGTTTCCTGTGCCCCAAGAGTCGCGATCAACGGTTAGCCGATTTCCAGCCTGTTTCCCGATACCCGCAGGCCGAATTCCGCTCCGCAGATCGGGCAGGTAACCCGGCCCAGGCGGAGTTCTTCTTCGCCGACCTGGACGAGGAACTTGCAGACCGGGCAAAGGACCTCGGCGCCGGCTCCGGCCCAGTACCGCACATCGAAGAGCCGCCGGAGCAATTCCGGGTCCACCTGCTCATAAGGCACCTGCCGGCGTACCAGTTCTTCGACCCGCGAGGCTTCGCTGACCTCTCCGATCATCAATGCTCCGATGACCGTCCGGTTTTCCTCGTCCAGCACCAGTTCCTTGTAGATGCCGTCCAGGGGGTAGTCCCCTCGAATCCGGCGAAACTTTTTCCTGGGGTTGGTTTCGCCCATCACTAGGATAGGCAGACCGAAAGCCCGGGTGGAAAGCGAGACGGTGCGTCGGTGGTAGGGGGCCTGTCCGCCGCTCATGTTGATTCCGGCGGTGAGGCCCTGATTCCAGGCCCGCAACCAGCCGAAGGAGCGGGCCTCTCCCTCCAGGCGGACGGCATCGCCGGCGGCGTAGACGTCGGGCAAGTTCGTGGCGAGAAAATCGTCCACCCGGATGCGTTTTTCCATATCCAGGCCGGCCTCCTGGGCCCACTCCAGGGGAGGGCACAGCCCGGCGGCGATGCCCACAATGTCGGCCGGAAGGTGCTCTCCTGCCGCCGTCACCACCCTTCGGACCTGGCCGCCGCTACCCTCAAAGGCGACGACCTTTTTCCCGGGCAGGACGTCCACGCCCTCGCTGCGCAGACGCTCCTCCACCAGTTCCGAGGCTTCCGGGCTGAGCACATTTTCCCAGAAGCGGGAGCCTTCCAGGAGGTAGGCCGTCGGCAGGCCCAGCAGGCGGAAGGCGCGGACCATCTCCAGGCCGGTCACGCCCTCGCCGACTACGGCGGCCCGGCGCGCCCGGCCGGCCATCCGGCGCAGGTCATCGGCATCGGCGAGGGTGCGCAAGGAGATGACCCCGGCCAGGTCGGAGCCGGGGAGCCAGTTTCGCTGCCGTTCCGCGCCCACGGCCAGGAGGAGCCGGTCGTAGGGGAGCGTCTCTCCTCCGGCCAGGGTCAGGCGGTGGGCATGGGGGTCCAACCCAACGACGGGTGTACTCAGGCGCACCTGGATATCCGCGGCGCGGTAGAACGCTTCGGGCCGGCTGATGAGGGCCTCGAGAGGGGTACGGCCGGTCAAGTATTCGACCAGAGCCGGCCGGCGGTAAAAGGGAAAGGCCTCCGATGAGAGGACGAGGATTTCTCCCTGGGCATCGCGCCGGCGGATCGTCTCCGCCGCCTTGGTCCCGGCCACGCCGTTTCCCACGATCACATAACGCATGTTAACCTCCTGTGGCAGGCTTCGAGGGTATTCTACCATAGCCCCATAGCCCGGTCAAGAATTGCAAGCCAACTTGACGAATCGGGGAAAAAGTTGTATACTAAAAGTACGGGAGTGAACGGGTCCCGGTGGGCCCCGCGGTCTTCAAAACCGTTGTGGGGCGCTGGATGCGTCCCGGGTCGGTTCGACTCCGACGCACTCCCGCCTTATGTAGCCATCTCCGGCCAGAGGGCCCGGGCCAGCAGGCGATAGGCCGGCCGGTTGGCCGCCCGATAGGCCGGCGAATGATGGACCGCCGGATACCTCTGTTCCTCCAGCCAGGCAGAAAAGGCCAGCACCTCCGGCAGCGAAAACTCCTTCCATTGCCCGGCCCGACACTGGGCCACAAAGATCGCCCATACCTCCCGCACCTCTTCCATCGTTCCCCAGACCTGCCCGGCGGTCTGCCAGCAGGCGACGATCAGGCGTTCCAGGTCGCCTCCCCGGGCCTTGAAGGGACGCAGGTTGAGCCGGCCCAGTTCTCCGTCGGGACGGACCGCCTCCCAGAGCGGTTCGTCCTCCTCGGGCGGTAAGGCAGCGTATTCGGCCCGCAGCCGGCCGGCAAAATCGGCCATGGGGGCAGACAAACCCGTCCCCACCAGATGCTCCGACCCCAGCACCCCCTGGTAGAGGAGTTTGTATACGTCGCGGGGCGTCACCGCATGATGCCGGGCCAGATGCCCGGCGATGAGTCTGCTCAGCGTTCGGTCGTTCCACACCTCGACCTCCCGGCAGAAATCACCCCCCTCGGGTTTCCGGCCGGCGGCACGCTATCGAGCATCGGCCACCCGGTTGCGGTCCTTGCCAACGCAAGCAGGTGCTCGGGCAACCATCCAGAAGTATACCACACCGGCACGAATCTCTGGCAGCCCGATTTTGGACAAAACGGCCCCGATATGGTAAAATGACCTCGCCTTTCTCCGGAACGGAAACCACCGGCCGGATATCCGAATACCCGGGTACGCCGATGAGATTCGGGCTCAACTTCAGGGCGACCTTATGGACGACGGCTGTCCCGGTACAGGGAAAGCGTTTCTCTGGATGGCGCTTGGAGAAGACCGATGTCCCCGTTTCTGCAACTTGTCCTGGCCCTCTCCATCATCATCGCCGGAGCCAAGGCCGCCGGCTGGCTGGCCGTCCGGCTGCGCCAGCCGGCCGTGCTGGGAGAACTCCTGATCGGCCTGCTCCTGGGCCCCAGCGTGCTCAACCTGGTGGAGTGGCCCGTTCTTTCCAACCCCCACCTGGAGGAAACCATCCTGCAACTGGCCGAACTGGGCGTCATCTGCCTCATGTTCCTGGCCGGGCTGGAAATCGACCTTGCGAAGATGCTGCGCCTCGGTCGGGTGGCTGCGCTGGCCGGAGTAAGCGGGGTACTCTTCCCCCTGGCCCTGGGAGCACTGGTCGCCTGGCCCTTTGGCTACCCCCTCGACCAGGCGATCTATATCGGCGCCGTCCTCACCGCTACCAGCGTCAGCATCAGCGCCCAGACGGTTATGGAGTTGGGCCGGTTGCGCTCCCGCGAGGGGATGGCCCTCCTGGGCGCCGCGGTGGTGGACGACATCCTGGTGATCCTTCTCCTCTCGGTGCTCATCGCCCTGGCCGGCGGTGGCGGCGGCGCCCTCAAGATCTTCCTGGTGATCTTGCAGATGGTGGCCTACCTCGTCGGAGCCATGGCCCTCGGCTACTTCCTCCTGCCTCGTCTGGCCCGCTGGGTCGCCCGCCAGCCGGTGAGCGAAGGGTTGGCCTCGCTGGTGCTGGTGACCACTCTCCTCTTCGCCTGGGCAGCCGAGACGCTGGGAGGGCTGGCCGCCATCACCGGGGCCTTTCTGGCCGGCCTGGCCTTTGGACGCACCCCCCTGCAGGAAGAGATCGCCCGTCCGCTGCACGCCATCACCTATGCCCTGCTCGTGCCGATCTTTTTCGTGAGCATCGGCCTGCGGACGGATGTGCGGACGTTGGCCGGCCCGGCCCTCATCCTGGGTGGGATTCTGGTTCTGGTAGCCATCCTCTCCAAGGTGCTCGGCTGCGGGCTGGGGACCTACCTAGGAGGATTCAACCTTCGGGAATCCTTGCGGGTCGGCGTGGGGATGGTGAGTCGGGGCGAGGTCGGGTTGATCGTGGCGGCGGTGGAGGTGCAGGCCGGCCTGATCGGGCCGGAGGTCTTTGCCATTATGACCCTCATCGTGCTCATCACCACGCTGGTTACCCCGCCGCTTCTGCGTTGGGCCTTCCACGGCAAGGAGGCAGACCATGGCTAATCTGGTGGTTTTTGTGGCACCGGGCCTCGAACGTTGCCGGGATGTCCTGGACGCCTGGGAACACTGCGGCGTGAGCGGCATAACCATCCTGGAAAGCATCGGGCTGCACAAGGTCCGGGAACTCGTCCGCCGCGACGACCTCCCCCTTTTCCCCTCCCTACGCCATCTCCTGGAAGGCGAGGAATACCATCACCGCACCATCTTCACCGTGGTGGAGGATGCCTTCGACCTGGAGACCCTCATCGAGGCCACGCGCCAGGCGGTGGGCGGCGATTTCGATGCGCCCAACAGCGGGCTTTTGTTCATCGTCCCTGTGGCACGGGCCTTTGGGCTGCGTCCCCACTGGAAGGGCCGGGGTGGGGCCTGAAAAGCCGGAAGCGGGTGGACCGACCACGAGAAGCCGATGCGAGGTCCGGTCGCCTACCCGACGGGAGGCGACAGGAGGAGAGATGGAACCCACCCGGGTGATCCTGACCTATGACCCGCGCTGGGAGTACACGCCTGCGGGGCACACCCCTTTCTGGGCCAGTCTGGACACGGTGGAGTATGTGGCCGGCCTGCTTGAGGAAGTAGGTTGCGCCGTCCAGACGGTCCGAACCGACGAAACCTTCGAGGCTCGCCTTCGGGAGATCGCAGGCGGGCGTCCGGCCGTCCTGGCTTTCTGGCTCAACGAGTTCATGCCGACCCCGGCCGGCCGGGATATCTTCACCGTCAGCCTTCTGGAGAAATGGGGAATCGCCCATACCGGCCCGGGCTCCAGAACCCTGGGAATGGGCCTGGACAAGGAGGCTACCAAAAAGGTCTTCCGGCGGCTCGGTCTGCCGACCCCCGAGTCGTATGTAGTCTATCCGGGCGACTTTTCGCCGATTGACCGGCACGGGCACTGGGAGGGCTATGTAATCGTCAAGCCGCTCCTTCAGGGTAACAGCCGGGGGCTCGACGAGGATTCGGTGGTTCCGGCCGGCGCACCGGAAGAGGTGCGGGACCGGGTGGAACGCATCCATCGCCAGTTCGCCGAGCCGGCCCTGGTGGAAAGATTCGTCGGAGAGAAAAATGCCCGGGAGTTTACCGTACCGATGCTCATTGCCCACGACGGAAAAGTGGCCGAACTGCCGATCGCCGAGGTAGACCTCTTGCAGATTCCGGCGGCCCAGGGGCGGTTCAGGTTTCTGGACCATGCCATCAAGGACGAAAAGTACTACCTCCGGATACCGGCCGACCTCTCTCCCCAAGCCGTCGCCGGGGTCTATTCCGATGTCCGCAGGGTGATTCGGGCGATGGGCTGCCGGGATATGGCGCGGGTGGACCTGCGAGGCGACGAGACCACCCTGTACTACCTCGAGGTGAACGCCAATCCGGGCAAGAACCGCTTCAGTTACCTGATCACCGCAGCCTACACGCTGGGGCTGGAGTACGACTCGATCATCGCCTTTATCCCGTATCAGGCCATGCGGAAGTACGGAATGGAGGTGCCCGGAAAACTGGTAGAACGGGTGGAACCGGTGATGCGCCTGTTTGCCTCCGGGGAAAAGGCGCGGGGTGGAGGTGGACGATGAAAACGGTGGTGGCCGCCGCCCTGGGCGAATGTGTGCATGTGGCCGGGGTCATCAACTTCCTGCGGCTGGCCGAGGCGGCCGGATGGCGGACCGTCTTCCTGGGGCCGGCCGTGCCGGTGGCCGAGGTGCTGGAGGCGGCCCGCCGCGAGCGGGCCGACCTGGTAGGCGTCTCCTACCGCCTGACACCGGAGACCGGGGTGCGTTTGCTGGCCGAATTCGCCGAAGAGATGGACGAACTGCGTCAGGCCGGCGTGCGCTTTGTCTTCGCCGGGACGCCGCCGTTGGCCCGGGAGGCCCGTGCCCTGGGCTTTTTCGAACGCGTCTTTGAAGGCGGAGAGCCGGCCGAGGAAGTGCTGGCCTACCTCAAGGGCCAGCACCCCGAAAGTTTGCTGGAGGAGGATTTCCCCCAGACCACCGTAGAACGCATCCGCTGGAAACATCCTTTCCCCATCATCCGCCACCACTTTGGCCTGCCCACACTGGAGGCCACCCGGGAAGGCATCGCCGCCATCGCCGAGGCCCGGGTACTGGATGTGATTTCGCTGGGCATCGACCAGGATGCCCAGGAGAACTTTTTCCATCCCGAGCGGCAGGATCCCCGGCGGCGGGGCGCGGGCGGTGTCCCCGTCCGCACGGCCGACGACTACCGCTCCCTATATGCCGCCAGCCGTCGGGGGAACTACCCCCTGATGCGCACCTACTCCGGCACGGACGACTTTATCCGCCTGGCCGAGATGTACGTGGAGACCATCCATATCGCCTGGTGTGCCATCCCTATCTTCTGGTTCAACCGTATGGATGGGCGTGGCCCCTGGGATCTGGAAGGGTCCATCCGCGAGCACCAAAAGGTCATGGCTTGGTACGGCGAACGGGGCATCCCGGTAGAGTTGAACGAGCCGCACCACTGGGGGATGCGCGATGCGCCGGACACCGTCTTTGTTGCCTCCGCCTACCTCTCGGCCTATAACGCCCGTGCCCTGGGGGTGCGCGACTATATCGCTCAACTCATGTTCAACAGCCCTCCGGGGCTTTCCGACGCGATGGACCTGGCCAAGATGCTGGCGATTCTGGAACTGCTCGCCCCGCTGGAAGGGCCGGACTTTCGTATCTGGCGACAGACCCGCACCGGCCTGCTCAGTTATCCGCTGGACCTGGATGCGGCCCGGGCCCATCTTTCTGCCAGCGTCTACCTGCAGATGGCGCTACGGCCGCACATCGTCCACGTCGTCGGCCATACCGAGGCCCACCATGCGGCTACGGCCGAAGAGGTCATCGAGGCCTGCAAATTGGCCCGCCGCGCCGTCGAGAACGCTTTGCGCGGCCAGCCGGATATGGCCGCCGACCCGGCCGTACAGCAGCGCAAGGAGGAACTCGTCCGCGAGACCCGGGTCACGCTGGAGGCCATCCGCGCTCTGGCCGGCCCGGACATCCCCGACCCCTTGACCGATCCGGCCACGCTGGCCCGGGCGGTGACCTCGGGGGTACTGGATGCCCCGCACCTGCGCAACAACTCCTTTGCCCGGGGGCAGGTGGTTACCCGCATAGACGATCGGGGGGCCTGCGTGGCCGTGGACCCGGCGACGGGGCGGGCGCTTTCGGAGGAAGAACGGATGGCCGGCCTGGGCATCCGATTTTGAAGGAGGAGGAAGACGATGGAACGGAAGACGCGCTATACCGTGATCGGGGCCGGCCACGGCGGCAAGGCCATGGCCGCCCACCTCTCCCTGATGGGTTTCCCCGTCACCCTCTACAACCGCACGCCGGAGAACGTGGCTGCCATTCGTGCCCGAGGTGGAATTGACCTGGAGAGTTTCGAGGGAGGGCCACGGGGCTTTGCCCGGCTGAGCATGGTCACCTCGGATATGCGGGAAGCCCTGGCTCAGGCCGAAGTGGTGATGGTCGTCGTGCCCTCTTCGGCCCATGCCGACATCGCCCGCGCCGCCGCTCCCTACCTGCGCGACGGGCAGATCGTCGTGCTCAACCCCGGCCGCACCGGCGGGGTGCTGGAGTTTACCAAGGTGCTCCGGGATTGCGGCTGTCAGGCCAGGGTCATCGTCGCCGAGGCCGAGACCTTTATCTATGCCAGCCGCTCCGATGGGCCGGCCCAGGCCCGCATCTTCAGCATCAAGGAGGCCGTGCCGCTGGCCGCGCTGCCGGCCAAACACACCCCGCAGGTACTGGAGGCACTGGCTCCGGCCTACCCCCAGTTCATTGACGGCATCAACGTGCTGCATACCGGCCTCAATAATATGGGGGCCATCTTCCACCCGGCCCTGACCCTCCTCAACGCCGGCCGCATCGAATCCACCAACGGCGACTTCCAGTTCTACATCGAAGGGGTAACTCCCGCCGTGGCCCGCGTCCTGGAGGTACTGGACCGAGAACGGGTGACCGTGGCGGCGGCATTGGGCATCCGTGCCCGCACGGCGCTGGAGTGGCTGAAGATGGCCTACGACGCCACCGGCGATGACCTCCACCAGGCCATTCATAACCAGCCGGGCTACTACGGCATCAAGGCCCCACCTACGCTGAACCACCGCTACATCTTCGAGGATGTGCCGATGAGCCTGGTGCCGATTGCCTCCTTCGGACAGCACTACGGCGTCTCGGTACGCGGGATGGATAGCATCATCCGTCTGGCCTGCATCATTCACCGCACCGACTACTGGCGCCGCGGCCGCACGCTGGAGAAACTGGGCGTGGAGGGTCTGAGCGTGAGCGAACTGACGCACTATGTCAACGAGGGCACGCTGGAATGAAGACGGGAAGCGCCCTCCGGTATGGCAGGGCTGACCAGGTGGGGAAAAGGTCGCCGCCGGCCAGGCGGAGCGACATCCCCATCCTTTTGCTCTACGACCTGGACCCCACCTGGCCTTCTGTCGATCTCGAAGATGCGGTCCAGGCCGTGGCCCAACTGGAGACGGCCCTCCGGGAGGTCGGTCATCCTGTGGTCTCCCTGCCGGTCTGCCACGCCGATCTGGCACAGCACCTCCACCCTTTCCGTCCGGCTGAATGCATTGTCCTCAACTGGTGTGAAAGCCTGCCCGGCATTCCGCGCAGCGAGGCGCTGGTGGCCCGGAAACTGGCTGCCCTGGGCTTTACCTACACCGGTTCGACGGCGGCCGTGCTTTCCCTCTGCTGGGACAAACCACGGGTCAAACGCCTGCTGGAACAGGGGGGCATTCCCACCCCTCGCTGGCGGGTATACCATGAGCCCCAGGCCGGAGATTGGGACTGTTTCCCGGCCATCGTCAAGTTGGCCTGGGAGCATTGCAGTTACGGCATTACCGGCCGTTCGGTGGTATGGACCCGGAGGGAACTGGAAGAACAGATTGCCTACGTCCTGGAGGCGTTTGGCCAGCCGGCCCTGGTGGAGGACTTTATCGACGGGCGCGAATTCCACGTCTCCCTATGGGGTAACGGACATGTCCAGGTCCTTCCACCGGCCGAGATGGATTTCACCGCCTTTGAGGATCCACGCCGACGTCTGTGCGACTTTGATGCCAAGTTCACCCCAGGTTCTCCTGCCTATGAGCACATCCGGGTGCTTGTCCCGGCCCCCTTGAGCCGGGAAGAGCAAGCGTACCTAGAGCGGGTATCTCTGGCGACGTACCATCGGGTGGGATGTCGGGATTATGCCCGATTGGACATCCGGCTGCGGGATGGGGTCTTCTACGTCCTGGACGTCAACCCCAATCCGGACATCAGCGCCGATACCAGCACGGCCCTGGCCGCCGCCGAGGCCGGCTACTCCTACGGCGAACTGGGCAGCCGGCTGGTTTACCTGGCGGCTGCCCGTCATCCACTCCTGGGCTTTTGCTGAGCATACCTGCTTCCGGGCAGTTGGGTCCGGAAAGCGATGTCCCCTTCCCCCAGCCGGCCGCCGATTGCTTTCCCCCTGACCCCAATGGGTACGCGGCCATGCCCGTCCTGCTCTTAAAAGTCCGCATCTTCGGGAGGACCGATATGGATAACCGAGACGGAAGCCGGTCCAGGCCAATCGGACTACGCCTGTTCCGTGCAGGTGTGCGTTTCGAGACGGCTTTTCTGGGCATCCTGGCGACCCTGCTGGGCATAGCCACGGCGCTGGCCGCCTATGCTTTTCACTGGTGCATCGAGAACGGGATGTTCGGCCGGGGCTTTCGCGTCATCCTGCGCCTGGCTACAGGGGAAGAGTGGACGGTGCCGATCGGCAACACCACCGTCTGGGGCAACTTCCTGGTGCTGGGGTTGCCCGTCCTTGGCCTGCTACTGGCATCTCTTCTGACCCACCTGCTCTCGGGCGGCGCGCCCGGCCACGGCGTGGCCGGAGTGATGGAAGCCGTAGCCCTTCGTGCCGGAAGGCTACGTGTCCGGCCGGCCCTGGCCCGCGTCCTGGCCTCCATCCTGACCATCGTCTCCGGCGGTTCGGTCGGGCCGGAGGACCCCAACGTCCAGATCGGCGCCACGATCGGTTCCTGGCTGGGCCAGCGCCTGCGCCTTTCCACCGAACGGGTGCAGACGCTCGTTGCCTGTGGCGCTGCCGGCGGCATCGCCGCCGCCTTCAACGCCCCTATCGCCGGGGTCTTTTTCGCTCAAGAAATCATCCTGGGAGAATTCACCGTCGGAGGGCTGAGCATGGTCGTCATCTCCGCCGTGAGTGCCGCGATTGTCAACCGCGTCCTGCGCGGGGAGAACCCGGCCTTTTTGATCCCGGAGTACAGCCTGCGTTCACCCTGGGAAATCTTCCTGTACCTGGGGCTGGGGCTACTGGCCGCCCTGGTCTCAGCCCTCTATGTGCGGGGGTTGTTCGGGTTAGAAGAACTCTTTCACCGCTGGAAGAGCCATTTTCTGCTCAAAGCCGCCGTGGGCGGCCTGATCGTGGGAGCCGTGGGGCTGGCCCTTCCCCAACTCTTCGGGGTCGGATACGAGACGATGGATGCGCTCCTGCGAGGCGAGGAGATGACCACCGGCCTCCTCCTGGCCCTCTTCCTGCTCAAGCCGATCCTTACGGCGACCACACTGGGGGCCGGAGGTTCGGGCGGTGTCTTTGCCCCTTCTCTCTTCATCGGCAGTATGCTGGGCGGGGCCTTCGGCCAGGTGGTCGGTCGCCTCTTTCCTCAGGCAACGGCCCCGCCCCCGGCCTACGCCTTGGTAGGGATGGGAGCCGTCCTGGCCGGGTCGGTCCACTGTCCCATTACCGCCATCTTCCTCCTCTTTGAGATGACCCGTGATTATCGCATCATCCTGCCGGTCATGCTCTGCGCCGTGGTGAGCACCCTGATGGCGCGCTGGCTGGCCCCCGGATCGGTCTATACCGGGCGGCTGGCCCAGCGGGGGATTTACCTGCACCTGGGGCGGGATCTCAACGTGCTGGAGATGGTCACAGTGGAAGAGGCGATGAGCCGCGACTTCCAGGCCGTCCGCCCGGAGATGACGCTGGAGGAACTGGGCCGGCTCTTCGAGGAGAGTGCCCACCACGGTTTTCCGGTGGTGGACGGGGAGGGCCGGCTACGGGGCATCGTAACGCTCACCGATTACCACCGGGCGATTGAGGAAGGGCGGGGACGCACGGTGGCCGAAATCTGCACCGAAAATCCGTTGACCCTCTTCCCCGACCAAAGCCTGCATGAGGCCATGTGTCTTTTTTCTGCGCGGGACGTGGGACGCATCCCGGTGGTTTCGCGGGAAGAGCCGACGCGCATCGTCGGCCTTCTGCGGCGCTACGACCTCATCCGGGCCTATAACAAGGGGTTGGCCCGTCGGGCGGAGATGGAGCGGCGGGTACAGGAGATGCGGTTGGTCAGCCATCGCGGGGGAGAACTGATGACCCTGGAACTTCCGGCCGGGGCGGCAGCCGTAGGATATACGGTGCGCGACCTGCACCTGCCCTTCGGCACGGTGATCGTCGCCATCCAGCGCCGGGGGCGGCGGATCATCCCCCGGGGGAATACGGCCCTGGAGGCCGGCGATGCCCTGGTGCTTATGGTGGACCGGCCGGAGACGGCCGGCCAGGTGCGCGCCCTGCTCCTGGAGGGCCGAGGGCTGCCCCGGGGAGAGGACGTCCGCCACGGCGAATACGTCCTGACGGATGTGTCTCCGGCGGTGGGCAAGCGCATCGCCGAAGTGGGGCTGCCGGGCGGGTGTCTGGTGCTGGAGGTCAATCGAAGGGGACGATTGCTCATCCCCCACGGGGATACCGTCCTGCAGGCCGGCGACCGGGTGCTTGTGGCGGCCGAGGCCGAGGAACTGCCGGCCGTGGAACGCGCCCTGCTTGGCAGGAGAACGGAAGCGGGCCGCCTGCCGTCAACGGACGGTGGAACGTAAGGGCCGAAAAACCCGTAGGGAAATTCCAGCCACACCGAGGTGGGCCACCGCGCCGTTCTTTCAGGATCGGCCTTATCTTCGGGCGGCCCGCTCTCCGCGCAGAATGTGCGATAGAAACTGTCGGGTGCGCTCCTCTTTGGGATGGGTAAAGATCTCCTCCGGCGGTCCCATCTCGGCCCACTGGCCGCTGTCCATAAAGATGACCCGGTCGGCCACGTCGCGGGCAAAGTGAATCTCGTGGGTGACCACGACCATCGTCATCCCCTCGTTGGCCAGGCGCTCCATCACCTCGATCACCTCGGCGATGAGTTCGGGGTCCAGGGCGGAGGTGGGCTCGTCGAAGAGCATAATCTTGGGCTCCATGGCCAGGGCCCGGGCAATGGCCACACGCTGTTGCTGGCCGCCGGAAAGGCGGGAGGGGTACTCATTTCGCTTTGCCGAGAGACCGACCCATTCCAGGAGTTGTTCCGCTTTGGCGATGGCCTCCTCCCGGGGCATCTTCTTGACGGTGATGGGGGCTTCGATGATATTTTCCAGGGCCGTCATATGCGGGAAAAGGTTGAAATGTTGAAAGACCATCCCCACCCGCATCCGAAGCGGTCGGATGTAGTGGCGGTAGGCGGAAGGAGGACGGTCGGCCTCGATGCGAATCTCCTCGATCTCGATGGTGCCGGCCGAGGGCTGCTCCAGGAGGTTCAGACAGCGGAGAAAGGTGCTCTTTCCCCCGCCCGAAGGCCCGATGATGACGACGACCTCACCCGGCATGACCTCCAGGTCCACCCCCCGGATGACGTTCAGGGGGCCAAAATATTTGTGTAACCCCCGTACCTTGATGATCGGTTCGGCCATTTTATTTCCTCTCGCTGCGGGCCATATACTCTTCCAGTTTGCCCTGGAGGAACTGAAAGACGACGGTCAACACCCAGTAGAAGGCGGCGGCGATGAGGAAGGTCTCGATGGAACGAAAGTACTGCCGGCCGATCTTTTGCGCCCGGTAGGTCAGTTCCCAGACGCTGAAGACCGAGACCAGCGCCGAGTCCTTCATCATGGCGATGAACTCGTTGCCGATGGGCGGGATGACGATGCGAAAGGCCTGGGGCAGGACGATGCGGCGGAAGGTCTGGGTCGCCGTCATGCCCAGGGCCTGGGCTGCCTCATGTTGCCCCTTGCCGATGGCCTGGATGCCGGCGCGAAAGATCTCGGTCATATAGGCCCCGTAGTTGACCCCCAAGGCCAGCACGCCGGCCAGTTCGGCCGGCAGCGTGATGTTGAGCCGGGGCAGGCCCAGGTACCAGATATACAGTTGCACGAGGAGGGGGGTACCCCGAATCAGGGAAACGTAGAAACCGGCGATGCCGTTGAGGATGGGGTTATGGGAGAGCCTCCCCAGCGCCCCGATGAGCGCCAGCACCACGGCCAGGCTGATGGAAGCGGCCGAGAGCCAGAGCGTGATGCCGGCCCCGGCCATGATGAACTCGAAAAAGTGTCCCATAAAGGGGACGTTCAGGTTGAAACCTTTCAGGACCGAATACAGCACCAGGAGGATGGTCAGCCAGACGGCGGCGACAAAGATGCCGAAACGCAACCGCTGGGTCCGGCGGACGGCCATGAGTTGCTCGGCCAGCGGCAGGCCCGCGGGGGCCTCGTAACAGAGCGCCAGCGGCTCCCGGGTGAGGAGGACGATCAATCCGGCGTACCAGACCTCCGTTACGATCAACGGCCAGGTGACCTGTAGCCCGATTTGCCAGGGCAGGGTATAGGAGCGGATGCCGACCAGGGGCAAAAGGAAGGCGGTGAGGATGGGAACAAGCAGGAGCAGGATACCCAGAAGGTACAGGCCCATCGCCAGGAGATGCCCCCATCCCCACCTCCGGCACATCGCCCAGAGGAAGAAGAAACCCAGGAGGCCGCTCCCCAGCATCCACCAGCTAAAGATTCCTCCCCAAAGAGGGGCCAGTCCCACCCGTGTCCACACCATGTGGCTCTGGGAGCGGTTCACCGTTTCCCAGGAGCGCACCGTTCCGTCGTCCCCGGCGGTAAAGAGGACGGTGGGCTCGTGGCCGAAGGCCACGCCGGTTACGGTGCCCAGGTGACCCTCATAGTTGATGACGGTCTGGCTGGCCGGCCGGCCGTTGAGCGCTTTGGCATCCTGGCTGCCGGAGAGGAAGGATGTCCCGTCCTTGTTGAAGGTCACCTTCACCACCGGTGCCCAGTGCGCTTCCGTGATCCCGGCCACCGTGCCGTCCTCCAGGTTCCAGAAGATCAGGAGCGTATCGCTTCCCCCCGAAGCCAGGAGCCGGCCGTCCGGACTGAAGGCCAGCGCGATCACCTCACCCAGGTGTCCCTCCCATCCTTCCTGCGCCGCCGCGTTGCGCCAGTAGCCCTGGAGCACGCGCGGCGGCCGGTTCCCCTCTGCCTCCTGAATCAAGATGCGCTTCCCCTCCCCTATGGCCAAAAGCGTACCGTCGGCATTCAGGGCTACCGCCCCTCGGCGCGTTTCTCCGGCGGGGATTTCCCGCATCACCGCCCCCAACTCCATATCCCACAGCCGGATTGTCCCACTTTCTCCCAGCACGGCCAGCGTCCGGCCGTCGGCACTCAGAGAGGCGTCCCGAACCGGCTCGCCCACCGGGAGGGAGCGGACGATCCAACCGCCCGCCACGTCCC
>DAOUAK010000124.1:0-4437 GCA_034433695.1 Chloroflexia bacterium | reverse complement strand
CCGGCCCGGTTGCTCATCGTCGGCGGCGGAAGCAGTTCCACCGACCCCACCTTTGCCCACGCCCTCCGGGAGAAGATCGCCCTGGAGGGCCTGGAGGAGGCCATCCTCTGGTCCGGCCCCTGTCCGGCAGAGGAGGCCGCCGCCCTCCTGCGAACCTGCGACCTCATCGTCCTCCCTTACCGCGACGGGGCCTCCTTCCGCCGCAGCAGCCTGGTAGCGGCCCTTGCGCTGGGCTGCCCGGTGCTCACCACCGAGCCCCAGGACCCGGCCGAGGTCTCGCTGGAGGAAGGCCGGCCGGCGCTCCGGGATGGGGAGAATGCCGTCCTGGTTCCGCCGGGCGATGGGGAGGCGCTCGCCTCGGCCATCGTCGCCCTATGGAAGTCGCCGGGGCGAAGGAGGCATCTGGGGGAGGAGGCCGGCCGGCTGGGGAAGGCCTTTTCCTGGGAGGACGTGGGAAGAAAGACGCACGTCCTCTACCGCAGTTTGGCTTCGGACGGGCCGGAGTGGGAATAGGCCGGCCTCCGCGAATCCGGGTGGTGCCGGGTAGGCAAAGGCGTCGCCTACCCGGCTTTCCCAACCGAAATTCCCTAGACCAGTTCGACCACGGCCCCGGCTTCCTCCAGTTTCTGCTTGGCCGCCTCGGCCTGGTCTTTGGGTACGTTCTCCAGAATCGGCTTGGGGGCACTTTCGACCAGGTCCTTGGCCTCCTTCAGGCCTAGCCCCGGAATCAGTTCCCGCACCACCTTGATGACCTGAACCTTCTTGGGGCCGCCGTCCTTGAGGACCACGGTGAACTCGGTCTTTTCCTCCACGGCCGGCGCGGCCTCCGCCACCGGCGCCGCCGTCGGAGCCGCCGCCACCGCTACCGGCGCCGCCGCCGAAATGCCCCAGCGCTCCTGCATCATTTTGACCAGTTCGGCCACTTCGAGCAGGGTCAGACTTTCAATTTCCTGCAAGACCTGTTCCAATTTTTCCGAAGCCATCGTTTCCTCCTGTATGCTCAGAAATCGTCATCGGCCATTTGCAAGCACTGCCTACGCCGCTTCCGCCGTCCGCTCTCCCTGCTCCGAGCGGACCGATAGCACGTACATCAATTGCCGCAGGACGCCGGCCAGGGCACCGACCAGCCCGGCCAGAGGAGACTCCAGCGCTCCCACGATCTGACCCAGAAGCACCGGTCGCGGAGGGAGGGTCGCCAAGGTCTCCAGCGTCTCCGGCGACAGCACCCGCCCCGACATCCAGGCGGCTTTGACCTGGAGGGAAGGATAGGACGGAAGTTGCTCGCGCAGGGCTTTGGCCAGCGCTACAACATCCCCATAGCCCAAAGCCACCGCCGTCGGCCCCTCCAGGTAAGTCTCCAGGCCGGCGATGGAAGCCTGCCTCAATGCCAGCCTCAGGAGGGTATTCTTGACCACGTGGTAGCCGCCGTCCGCTTTCTCCAGTGCCCGCCGCAGCGCGGTCAGGTCCTTCATGTTGATTCCCCGATAGTCGGTCAGAATCACCACCTGGCTACGGCTCAGCCGTTCGACCCATCGGGCCACCGTTTCTTTCTTCTTTTCCGTGGGCATCCAGACCTCCTTACATCGTTCCGGCCGGCCCTCGGCCCCCAAATAAGGGCCTCTGCGTCCCCAGACGCAGAGGCCCACCTTCGTTCGGGCAAAGGTCGCCTCGGCAGGCGGTATTCCCATTAAGCCCGGTACGGGCACCTGCGGTCTGGGGCGATGATTCGGGGCACACCACCCGGTGCCCCTGCCGACCCGTCTACCTCTCGCTTATACGGCCGGCTTCAGCGCCAGTGAGGCCGGCACATCGACCTTGATGCCGGGGCCCATCGTCGGGCTGATGACGATGCTACGGATATAGGCCCCTTTGACTGCCGCCGGTTTGGCCCGGCGGATGGCATCCACGATCACGGTATAGTTGTCGAACAGTTGGTCCTCCGTAAAACTGGTCCGGCCGATGGTGACGTGGATCAATCCCTGCTTATCGGTGCGAAATTCGACCTTGCCCCGACGCACCTCATCGATGACCCGGGGAAGGTCCTCCTGTGGGACGACCGTGCCGCTTTTGGGGTTGGGCATCAACCCCCGCCGGCCCAGGATGCGTCCGAGCCGGCCGACCACCCGCATCATGCTGGGGATGGCGATAGCCACGTCAAAATCGGTCCAGCCTTCCTTCTCGATCTTCTCCGCCAATTCGGCCCCCCCGACGTAGTCGGCCCCGGCCTCGCGGGCGATCTTCTCGGCCTCCCCTTCGGCAAAGACCAGCACCCGCACCGGTTTCCCCGTCCCGTGGGGCAGGACGGCCGTTCCCCGCACCTGCTGGTCCGTCTTGCGCGGGTCCACGCCCAGGCGAAAGTGGACATCCACGCTGCCGTCAAAGGCGGTATAGGAGACCTTCTTGACCAAGGCGATGGCCTCGCGAGGATCGTAGGTGCGGTTCTTGTCTACCAATTGGGCGACTTCGCGGTACTTTTTTCCTCGTTCGTGCATGGTTCCTCCTTGTGGTTCTGGCGGGCCTACGGCCCTCCCACGCTTCAATCGACAATCTCGATGCCCATGCTCCGGGCCGTTCCGGCAATGATCCGTTCGGCCGCCTCCAGGTCGCGGGCGTTCAGGTCGGGCATCTTGGTCTGGGCGATCTCTCGCAACTGCTGGCGGGTGATACGGCCGACCTTTTTCCGGATGGGATCGCCGGAGCCCTTCTCGATGCCGGCCGCCTTGCGCAGAAGGTCGCCGGCCGGCGGCGTCTTGGTCACAAAGGTAAAGGAGCGGTCCTCGTAGACGGTAATCTCCACCGGGACGATGGAGCCGATCATGCCGGCCGTCCGGGCGTTATACTCCTTGCAAAAGGCCATGATATTCAGGCCGTGTTGCCCCAGGGCCGGCCCTACCGGCGGCGCCGGAGTGGCTTTGCCGGCCGGAATCTGCAACTTGATGACCGCCACAACTTTTTTGGCCACCACACACCTCACACTGCTTCAAGGGACGATTCGCTCGATCTGCATAAAGTCCAGTTCGATAGGGGTTTCCCGGCCGAAGAAGGAGACCAGCACCCGGACCTTGCCCTTCTCCTGGTCGATTTCATCGACCACGCCCTCAAAGTCGGTAAAGGGGCCGTCCACGATGCGTACCGCCTGGCCGATGGTGAACTCGACCCGAATCTTGGGGGCCTCGGCCTCCATCTGCTTCAGGATGGCCTGGACCTCGTGCTCCGGCAAGGGCACGGGGGTATTGCCCGGACCGACGAAGCCGGTAACCCCCGGAGTCTGCCGGACCACATGCCAGACCTCGTCCGAAAGGAGCATCTGCACCAGGATATAGCCGGGAAAGATCTTGCGCTGAACGATGCGACGCTGGCCGTCTCGAATCTCGATTTCCTCTTCGGTCGGGACGACGACCCGGAAGATTTTGTCGGCCACGCCCATCGTCCGGATCCGCTGCTCCAGGTTTTGCTTGACCTTGTTCTCGTACCCGGAGTAGGTGTGGACGACATACCAGCGTGCCTCTGCGGGCACCTGGATTTCGGCCGGCCGAGATTCGGCCGAAGGAGGGGCCGGCCTGGCCTCCGTGGAGGCGGCACCCTCTTCGAGATTGTCTTTCGGCGGAACCGACCGTTCCGTTTCCATCCTGCATCCTCCGGCCAGGGAAATGGCCGGCTCAAACCCTAACCGCTAATGTCCCAGGGTTACCAGCAACTGATACAGTACGGAAAAAAGCCAGTCAAAAAAGCCCATCAGAAGCCCCAGAGCCGCCGAGAGACCGATGACCACCAGAGTCAGCGTCCGCGTCTCCTGCGGAGTGGGCCAGACCACCCGCCGCAACTCTGCGATGGCATCGCGAAACCACTCTCGAATTCGGACCCACCACGGTTTCTTCTTCATCTTGTCCGTCCATCCGCCAAAAGATGCCCTTAGACACACATGAACAGGCCGAGAGGGACTTGAACCCCCAACCTGCGGTTTTGGAGACCGCTGCTCTGCCTGTTGAGCTATCGGCCTGCGTAGGATGCGCCGTGAGGCGCTCGATATGGCTACTTGACCTCCCGATGCAGCGTATGATGCCGACACCGGGGGCAATACTTACGCAGTTCCAGGCGGCCGGAATCGTTCTTCCGGTTCTTCTCGGTCGTGTAATTGTGCTCTTTGCACTCGGTACACGCCAGCGTGATGATGATGCGGTCTTCCTTTTTCGCCATGGCTCTACTCGATCAACTTGGTGACGACGCCGGCGCCCACCGTCCGGCCGCCCTCCCGGATGGCAAAGCGCAAGCCCTCCTCAATCGCCACCGGCTCGATCAGTTCCACATCCATGTTCACATTGTCCCCCGGCATCACCATCTCCACCCCCGCCGGGAGGAGGATCGTCCCCGTTACGTCCGTCGTCCGAATGTAGAACTGCGGCCGATACCCGGAGAAGAAGGGCGTATGCCGTCCCC
>DAOUAK010000123.1:0-1994 GCA_034433695.1 Chloroflexia bacterium | reverse complement strand
ACACGAGGTTCCCAGGCGGCTTATAACTTGCCGAATCCCACCCCATATTCCCCTACCTGACCTGTGTACACCAACGTTATAGGCCTTGTTCTCTCTACGGACACGCCAGCCCGGTAGAGAGAAAGTCCTCCCCCAGCACAGCAGACAGATCCATTGCGTAGATCAATCCCTCCCACCAAAAGGCGATCTTCCGGCCATCCGGAGACCAAGCAGTGCCCCTAATATCCCTCCAAGTACTCATCTTTAGTAGCCGCACACTACAACGCCCATCTGCTCTGACGATCATAATTGAGGTTTCTTGTCCTGCTTCGGCGACATAGGCGAGCATCTTTCCGTCCGGTGACCAGGTTGGATAATCATTATGCCCACTCCTTGTCGTCAGTTGGCTAAGGGTCCCGTCCCGGAGGTCTAAAAGGTAGATCTTTCGGCCTGATCTGACACGGGACGGACTCCAACCAAACGCCAATCGCGTACCATCCGGCGAGTAGGACATTTTATATCCTATTCCCCCTCCAGAGCGACGAAATATGACCCTCTTGTCCCCGGTTATCAGGTCGAGAACCCAGATCAACTCCTCGGAGTCGGTATACTCATGGATAGCCATTTCCCTGCCATTGGGCGACCATGCTGCCAGGTTACCCTGGGCTATAAAACGGGGTTCGCCGTGGCCATCCACGTTTACCACCCAAATGCCCTCAGGATGTTGGGCATCGAGCGAGAAGAGATTGGCATAGGCTATCAGTTTCCCATCTGGAGACCAGCCTTGAACGGCTCGCGATACCCCCTCGGTTTTCAGAAGAAGGCGCAGCCTTCCGCTGGCCAAATCGAGGATGTATATTTCTCCCTGGGGCATTATCTCCGCCGGCATAGTGGGAAAAGAATTGAGGGCGAGTTCGTCCCCATCAGGCGACCAGGCGGGGTCGAAAAGCCCTCCCTCCAACGGTCCAATACGAGTTACACCCGGATACTCCAACACCGGAAGAGGATGACCACAGGATAACGCTGCCACAGCCAGACAAAGAACCAGATAGCGAATCGATCTGCACATCCATCCCTCCTCGTAACTCAGGGTTGCTCAATAGTTCTGCTATTCAATTAAGGTCATCAACCACTACCCCCTGACATGGCCACATCCCCCACAATGGAAGTAGAGGCCATCCCTCTTGGGCAGGAGGATAGGTTGGGAAAGATTTACGGATTATATCTTGTGTTCGCTCCAGGGTAGCCCTATCACAGGTGACCGGAAGTCCCATCAAATCGTCCCAGGGGCTTCCTAGGGTTCCTTTCGCCAGTTCCCCGGACACTTTGTTTTGATATTTCCAGGCTTCCAGTTCGCCCCGGATTGAAGCCGCCAATATCAGTCCTTGCCGGCCATGCTTCGTCTCATGGGCCACGATGGCGCATACTCCGGGGGATTTTGGATCCATGAATTGGGAAGAACGATCCAGTACCACATCGCCGGTCAAAAAGTCCACCGTCCCCCTCGCGCCTGAAGGCATATCCCGGAAAACGACCTCGTGTCCCTCCAGAAGATAGTGAGCCACCTCCCGACTTGCAGGGCCACCTTCAAGGAGCGCGGATGTTAGTTGCCAATTCCATATCTTCCGCGCTACCTCGGCATCGGAACTTGCAGTAGCCGCCGTTGCGTAGGCAGCTCTTTGTGGTGCCGAAACTCCCCAAACCCTCTTAGCCTCCTTGGGGCCGTAAAAGCGGGTATGATACCGGTCTTCCTCAAACTCGGTAGTATACCCCTCTGTGACATAATGCCCCGTCGGGTCGGTAAAACGCACCGGGTTGTTGCGTACGTAGGCGTAGCGGTTCAGCTTCTGGGGGGATTTCGGGTCGGGCACAATCGTATCCGGCTGCGTGAATCTCCCCAACGCCGGGTCGTAGTAGCGGGCCCGGTAGTAGAGGAGGCCTACCCCGGCGTCCAGCCGCTGCCCGGTGAAACCGAGCGCCGTGGGCATCTCCCCAACCTGCACCCGTATCCCCCC
>DAOUAK010000122.1:0-12332 GCA_034433695.1 Chloroflexia bacterium | reverse complement strand
CCCCGGGCGTTGAAGGATCGGGTGGAGGACGCTGTGGGTGTGACGTTGCGGCTGCTGGCGTTCTTGAAGGATTACGCGGGCGGACAGGAGCAGGTCGAGGTGCCGGCCGGCGGCACCGTCGCCGAACTTCTGGAGCGTGTCGGGATTCCACCGGCGCTGGTGGCGGCGGTCACCCGGGGCCAGGACCTGGCCTCCAAGGGCGACACGCCCCAGGACGGCGAGACGATCACGGTCATACCGATGATCCACGGTGGCTAGCCAGAGAGGAGGCCTTTTGATGGCGTTAACAGAAGAGCAGGTCAAAGCCGCGCTTGCGGAGGTGCTGGACCCCGAATTGCAACGCAGCCTGGTGGAACTGGGCATGGTGCGCGAGGTGCGCATCCGGGATGGCGAGGTGACCCTGACGCTGGCCCTGACCGTGCCGACATGCCCGCTAAGGGACCAGATTGCGGCCCAGGCCCGGGCGGCCGTGCTGGCGCTGGAAGGCGTCCGGGAGGTGCGGGTCGAGTTGACCGAGATGACGGAGGAAGAAAAGCGCCGGATCGGACTCGGTGGCCCCGGGGAACCCGCCACGGCCCACTACCTGGAGGAGGCAGAGCGGCTGTGCGACCGTATCGCCATCATCGTCCGTGGGCGCATCGTGGCGCTGGATACGGTGGACGGGCTGAAGGCGCGGGCGCCGGGCCGTACGACGGTTGAGGTGACGGTGGTAGGCGGAGACGGCCGTGTGGAGACGCTGCGTTCCACGGGCGACCATGTGGAAGCGGCCGTGCAGGCGGCGCTGAAATGGGCTGTCGCCGATGGCCGGCAGGTCCTCGCCGTCAACACCGTCCGCCCGACGCTGGAAGACGTCTTCGTCCAACTGACCGGGCTGAGCGCCGAGGTGATGCTGGCCGAAAAAGGAAAGACGTAGTACGCAACACGGAATACGCAATACGTATTCCGTGTTGCGTGTTCCGTGTTCCGTGTTCTGTCGCTGGTGAGGAGTGCTTCTGTGTTGCGCGACGACCTGCGTGGCATCTTTTACATCGCCCTGAAAGACCCGCGGGCCTACTATCTCAAGCCGCCCAACATCAGTTGGGGGATTCTCTTCCCTTTCGCTTTTGTGTTGGCCTTTGCCATCCGCAACCCGGGCGAGCTACGGGAACTGGTGCCGGGGCTTCTGGCGCTAACCTTGCTCTTTGGCACCAGTTCGATGGAGGCCATCGTCATCGTCTTTGAGCGGCGCATCGGCGCGCTGGAGCGGCTGCTGTTGGCCCCGCTGCGGCTGTCGGCCCTTCTGGCAGGGAAACTGTTGGGCGGGATGATCTTTGGCCTGACGGTGACGGCGGTGGTGCTGGTCATCGCCCTGGTCGTATTCGGCGCAGGTTCCGTCAACTGGCCACTGCTCATCCTGACGCTGCTCCTTGCGGCAGCGGCTTTTTCGGCGCTGGGGGCGTTCGTCTCGGTGGCGGTGCGGGAGGTCTTTGAGGCCCAGACCCTGGCCAATTTCATTCGCTTCCCGATGATGTTCCTGGGCGGTATCTTTGTGCCGCTGTCGGCGATGCCACCTGTGTTGCAGGCTGTGGCCCGCGCGTTGCCGCTGACCTATGCCGTCGAGGGGTTGCAGGCGGCGTTGGAGGGGCGCACGTCGCTCATGACCGCGCTCGACCTGGGGGTGCTGGCAGCCTTCTCGGCGGCCTTGTTCTGGCTGGCGGTACGCACGCTGGCCCGACGGGCAGAATAGACTATCCGGAAACAGGCATAGGACAGCCTCGAAAGGATATCCAGGCAGGCTGGAATTTCCCCACGGGCTTTCGGACAGAAAGGCGCATACGGATAAAACCGCCGGCCTTTCCGGGGCGTGTTCCCGTCGGGCCTGCCATATGCGATTTTCGGCTTCCCGGAAATGCGGGGCAGAGCCCGCCCAAAACAGGGCAGGCCTTCCAGCCTGCCCGGACGGCCTGGAAAGCCATCCTGCGCCTGTCTTCGGATGGGCATTAACTACCCCCTACAGGCGGCCGGAGGGAAGCAAAGGCGTGGATGTAGCGCCGGGGAAGCCGGCCGCGGATGTAGACGCCGTCCTCGCGGTACTCCTCGATGCCCACATGCCCCCGTTCGTGGAAGAGGGCGGTAAGGTCGTGGCGGCTGTAGGGGATGGTCACTTCCATAGGGACGGTCTCCCGATCCAGAACCTCCTCGATGCGACGGAGCAGGGTATCCAGTCCCCAGCCGTGCAGGGCGGAGATGACCACATACTCGGCCGGGATGGCCAGTTCCTCGGTGAGGGAGGCGATCTCCCCCTCGGCGGCCGGCCCCAGACGGTCCACCTTGTTCAGGGCCACAATGCAGGGAATATCGCCGGCCTGGAGTTCCTTCACGACTCGCTGCACCGTCTCGGCCTGCTCCGGGGCGTTGGGATGGCTGATGTCCAGCACATGCACCAGCACATCGGCCTCACCGATCTCCTCCAGCGTAGCCCGAAAGGCGGCCACCAGTGTCGTCGGCAGACGCTGGATGAAGCCGACCGTGTCGGTGAAGAGAACCTCCCTCCCGCCGGGCAGGTTGACCCGCCGGGTAGTCGGGTCCACCGTGGCAAAGAGCTGGTCGGCCACGTACACCCCGGCCCCCGAAAGGGCGTTCAGCAGGGTGGACTTGCCGGCGTTGGTATAGCCGACTAGGGAGACGACCGGGATGCCGCTCCTCCGACGCCGCGCTCGATAGAGTTCGCGGTGGGTATGGACCTCGTGTAACTTTTGTTTGAGCAGGGTAATGCGCCGGCGAATCTGACGGCGGTCCACCTCCAGTTGCGTCTCCCCAGGGCCGCGCAGGCCCACCCCACCTACACCCTGGCGCGAAAGGTGCGTCCAGCGGCCCCGCAACCGGGGCAGAAGGTATTCGTACTGGGCCAGTTCGACCTGAAGACGACCCTCGGCCGTCTGGGCATGATGGGCAAAGATGTCCAGAATCAATCCGGTGCGGTCCAGCACCCGAACGTCCCAGGCCTCCTCCAGGGCCGTGCTCTGGCGGGGGGTCAGTTCATAATCCACGATGACCAGGTCATAGTGGAGCGTCTCCTTTAGCCGGCCGACCTCCTTGACTTTGCCTTTGCCCAGAAAGGTGCCCGGATGGGGCCGATCCAGGCGCTGGAAGGTCTGACCGACCACCTCCACCCCGGCCGTGCGGGCCAGTTGGGCGAGTTCCTCCAGGGAATCTTCGGCCCGCCAGGAGGGGCCGATCCCATCGCGCAACTCCACACCCACCAGAAAAGCCCTCTCCTGGAGAGTGGTGACGAGACGCCTGCCTCTTTCCAGGTCCTCTACCTCCATCGCACCTCCGATGACGACGCCTTTTCCAGAACCACGGAAAAAATTTATCCATCCCCACAGGGTCCATCCTGAACCTCTAGGCCATACCCCTCGGTCGGCTCAGGTCCGACCCATGTCCACCTCGATCCATGCCGGTCGTCATCCGGTGCTTCTATTATACACCAACGGGAAGACGGTATCAAGGCCGGTGCAGAAAAACGGCATCCCGGCCCGGCAGGGGCGCGCTGTGCGTCGGTTTCGGTCGGCGGGCTGGGCTATGACAACTGCGAGCAGTTGTCCTACTACATTTAGCGAAGCAGTTCGGCGAAGAGGCGCTGGACGGTGGAGCGGGCTTCTTCGGGGGAAAGGTCCGACCGGCCGTGCAGACACTCCCAGAGGTAATGGGCGATCACCAGGGTGCCCAGACTTCGGGCAGCGGAGCGGATGGCAGCGATCAGGCGGAGGATGTCTCGACAATCGCGTTTCTTCTCGATCATCCGCACCAATCCCTCCAGTTGCCCCTGCATCCGGTGAATCCGATGGAGAATGGCCCCCTCGATCTCGGTGGGCAGCGGGACGAACTCCGGGGAGTGCATCTCGGACATCGTTTCCTCCGGCTCTCAAGAGGGGAGCCGCCGGCTCCCGCTACAGGGCTCAGCCGCCGCTTGTGGTGGCCGGCCGGCAGGAACCGCCGGAGGGAGAAGCGCTCCGGTTCCCCCCTCCCAGCCCAAAGAGGGCCGGCCGGCGCTCCACCTCCCGGCTTCCGCAGAACGGACAGGTCGCCTCGTCCGCCCGAGTGGCGGAAAGGGTAAGTCTTTCAAACTCCTGGCCGCAGTTGCGGCAGATGTACACGTAAATCGGCATCTTTGTCTCCTTCCAGGTCCCTCCGCCGGCTCAGTTCCTCCTCCAGGTCTTCGAGTTCCTGGAGCATGGCCGGCGGAATCGAGTGCCGGGGCAGACGGGCCCGGAGATCGGCCCACCGTCTTTTCAGCGCTTCGATCTCAGACATCGCTTCCTCCGGTTACCGGGGGAACAACGATGGCCCCCCACGGACAGGCTGGAACGCATTTGTGGCAACCGTAGCATAAGGCGACATCCACCACCGGCGGCTCGCCCCAATCGATCTGCCGAAGCGCCTTGCTCCGACATTCGCTCCGGGCCACACACTTCCGACAGGCTCGACAGCGTTCCTCCACCACCCGGGGCAATACCCGGGCCTGGGTGTTCGTCGCCAGGACCATTATACCTCCAGGGGTATATCGTGTTGCTCGAAAAATTGTCCGTAGATTTAGTACCAATTTGATCGGTTATCGCATATACCCCCAGGGGTATATGATACCACCCTTCGTGTGCCTTGTCAAATGGCCGGACAGGGGATGAGGCGCTGGATGCCGCATCCGGCGCAGGGGCCGCTGCGGCAATCGGGGGTGGCCTCCCCGCTCAGGGCCCGGCGGTATTCCCGCCACAGAAAGGCCCGGCTGACGCCGCAGGAGATGTGCTCCCAGGGAAAAATCTCGGTGCGCGGGCGCGGACGCTGGGCATAGAACGCCGGGTCCAGCCCCGTCCGGGCGAAGGCTTCCCACCAGCGCTCCGGCCGAAAGTGCTCCTCCCAGGCATCGAAGCGGGCCCCATCCTGCCAGGCGGCCAGGATGACCTGGGACAGTCGCCGGTCGCCGCGGGAGAGGGCCGCCTCCAGCCGGCTGGCGGAGACGTCCTGCCAGGAGAACTCGACCGCCGGGTCGCGCAGTGAGCGACGGAGGAAGCGGAGTTTTTCCTCCAGCACCTCGGGAGGGTCCTGGCCGGCCCACTGGAAGGGGGTATGGGGCTTGGGGACGAAAGGCGCCACGCTGACGCTCAGTCGGGCCCGTCGCCCGGCATAGCGTCGCCCGATGCGCAGGGCTTCCTGCACCATCTCGGCGATGCCGGCCAGGTCGGAACCGTCTTCCGTGGGCAGGCCGATCATAAAGTAGAGTTTGACCCGTTGCCATCCCCGGGAGAAGGCGGCTTCCAGGGTCGAGGTAAAGTTCTCCCGGGTCAGCCCTTTGTTGATGACATCGCGCAGGCGCTGGGTGCCGGCCTCGGGGGCAAAGGTCAATCCGACATGTCGCCTCCGGGAAAGGCGCTCGGCCAGTTCCACGGAGAAGGCGTCCAGGCGCAGGGAGGGAAGGGAGATGGTCAGGCCGGCCGCGGCGTGGTCCTCCTGCAACCCTTCCAGGAGTTCCGGCAGGCGGCTGTAATCGCTGGTGCTGAAGGAGAGAAGGGCCAGTTCCTCGTAGCCGGTGTGGGAAAGGAGTTCGCGGACGGCGGCGCGCACCTCCTCGGGCGGGCGCTCGCGCACCGGTCGGTAGATCATTCCGGCCTGGCAGAAACGGCAGCCCCGGCCGCACCCCCGCTGAATCTCCACCACCGCGCGGTCGTGGACCGAATCCACATAGGGCACCACCGGCCGGGTCACGGGCGGGGTGGCAGAGAGGTCGGAGACCACCCGTTTGTAGATGCGGCGGGGGATATCGTCGCCTTCGGGAAGGATGCGGGAGATAGTGCCGTCGGGGTGGTATTCCACCCGATAGAAGCGGGGCACATAGACGCCGGGGAGGCCGGCCGCCCGGCGCAGGAAGGTTTCCCGCGAGCCACCGGAAGCCCGCACCTCCAGGAAGAGGGCCACCAGGTCATCCAGGGCCTCCTCCCCCTCGCCGACGACAAAGAGGTCGATGAAGGCCGCCATCGGTTCGGGGTTATAGGCCCCGGAACCGCCGGCGATGACCAGGGGGTGCTGCGCCCCCCTCTCCTCGGCCAGGAGGGGGAGGCCGGCCAGGTCGAGCATGGCCAGGATGTTGGTATAGGTGAGTTCGTAGGGCAGGCTAAAGCCCAGAAAATCGAAATCGGCCAGAGGGTGGCGGCTTTCCAGTCCGTAGAGAACCAATCCCCGGCGGCGCATGGCCGCCTCCATATCCACCCAGGGCATATAGACCCGCTCGGCCAGGACCCCCGGCATCCGGTTCAGGCGGTCGTAGAGGATCATCAGGCCGAGGTTGGCCATGCCGATCTCGTAGAGGTCGGGGTAGGCGAGGGCAAAGCGCAGACAAGCCCGCTCCCAATCGGCGGGGCGGGCGTTCCACTCCCCCCCGGTGTAGCGGGCCGGTCGGCTTACGGTGGGCAGGATGCGCTCCAGTTTCTCCGAAAGGGCCTCGGGCCGGCCGGGGCGCGCCTTTCCTTCCCAGGGGCTCATTCGCGGAAGAACTCCACGACCTCCACTTCCTCCTCCGCACCGCCCAGCACTTCGACGATGCTGATACGATGCCAGGGGAGGTAAAAGTCGGTCGCCCCCCGGCTGACGTAGGAAACGGGCTTGCCGTCACGCTTGCGCGGATTGGAAAAGTGGAGGAACTGATCCTTGGGATCGGGTAGCGTCTCCGCATCGGCCAGAATCGGTTCCTCGCCGATGACATGGATCAACAGTGTAGGCACCGTTTCCCTCCTCGGGTTCTGGGCACCCCAACACGCTCGGTCCTCCGGGGCGAATTTACCCCGCCCCTTCGGTCTCTGCGGCGATCTTTTCCAGAATCACCCGCATCACCAGATTGCCCAGGCGAATCTCGTCGCCGTCCCCGAAGGGCACGGGGACATGGGCGGTGAGCCGGCTGCGGTTCAGGAAGGTCCCGTTCAGGCTACCCAGGTCTTCCAAGTAGAATTCGTTGCCCCGGCGGATGATGCGGGCATGGCGGCGCGAGACACCGGCCAGGTAACCGTTGTCTGGGGTCAGGTCGATTTCGGGAAAGATGCCGCCGGCCGCATCGCTACGCCCGATCAGGACGACCTCCTTGAGCGGACAGGAGATGGTCCGTCCGCTGTTGAGGACAAGGAGGCGCAACTCGGCGGGGGTGATGTGGGCCGTGGTCCGGCTTTCCGGGCGGACCTCGGGGTCCTCCGGCGGTGGGTAGCCCTCTTCCGGAACGCGGACCGAGGCCGGCTCTTCCACCTCGGGTGCGGGCACTTGGCCGGGAATCAGGCTGGCCCCGCATTCGGGGCAGAGAATCGTTCCTTCCAGTACCTTATGGTGGCAGTATGGACAGACGATCATCGTCCTCTACTCCGGTCTTTCGGACCAATGCCGGCCCAAGCGCCGGGTGCTGTAACGGATTTCCTTCTTCCCGGCGGCGGAGGTCTGCCCCGTGTGCCGGAGTCGCCGGGTTTCCTCCTCCACCTTCCGGGCCAGTTCTTCCTCTCCCATCTGCACCAGCCGGGTAATCACCGAAGCCAAACGGCGGGTGGCCTGGTCCACATTGCCCCGGCGGGCCTCCTGCCAGGCCAGTTCCTGCAGGCGGTAGGCCGTCACCTTTTCCAGGGCCCGCCTCACCTTCTGGGGAACTTCTGTCTCCTCCACCTGGGCCTGGCAGGACAGGGCCAGTTCATACATCTCCTGGCGACGAATCCTCTCCCGGGGCAGACGGTAAGAAAAGGTCACTTGGAGGAAGCGATGCTTCCCCGGAGAAAGCGGAGGCAGGACGACTTCGGCCAAAAAGACCTGGGGCTGGTCCCCCAACCATTCCCCCAGGGGGACATCATAGCCCTTTTCCCAGGTTTCGCGGAGCGGCAACGGGGAGATTTCGGGCGCCACACGAAAGAGGTGTGGGATTTCTACCTGGGAGGCCGGTTGCAGGGACAGGGCCATCTCCTGGGCCACGATACCCTGGAGGAGACGCATCTCCTCCCGAAAGAGGGGAACAATGGCTTCTTCTCCGGCGATGTATTCGCTGCGGCTGTTGCCGTGGGCAGCCATCGTGGCCAGGAGGTCCTCGTTCCATTCGCTTCCCACTCCCAGGGCGGTGAGGCCGATGCCGGCCTCCTGGGCTTTGTGGGCCAGTTCGACACAACGCTGCTCATCCCCATACGTCTGGCCATCGGTCAGGAGAATGATCCGTCGCACGCCGGAAAAGGCGGCCACCCGGAACATCTGCTCCAGCGCCTGTTCCAGCCCCCGGCTCATCTCCGTCCCCCCGGAGGACTGGACCTCCGAGATATGTTCCCGGATGGCCGCCGGCGTCTGGACAGGCTGCCGGGGGACGACGACGGCGGCCCGGTCGTTGAAGGTGACCAGGCAGAAGTAATCCTCCGGGGTCAACTGGCCGACGATATAGCGGGCGGCTTCCTTGACCTGGTGCAGCCGGTCGCCGCGCATGGAACTGCTGCAATCGAGCACCAGGCAGATATCGAGCGGTAGACGGGCCGCCTCTCCTTTCCCGCCGGTCGGGAGGAGTTCCATCAAAAGGTAGAGGACTTGCTGTTCCTGTAACACCGGCAGAGATTGCCGGCTAGGGATACAGGACAGGCGGATTTCTCGTTCCATCGGTCTTTTTCCTACGGCCGGCCCTCTCGAAGGATACCGTTCGATTTCTATTATACCGTATCCGCCAAGGCTTGTAAAGCAAGGTCCGGCAGGATCTCCAATGCCGGAGTTATATCCATCACCCCGTCAAAATCCGAGGCCGGAAAAGAGGTCCTCTTCCCTCGGCGCGGCCTGGACGCCCCGGACATCGGCCAGGATAAAGTACTCGTAGCCCATATACTCCCTCTGAAAATCCTCAGGCAGGTTCAGCCAGGGGTGGTCGGGGGCCAGTTGCGTGCGGTGGCAACGCAGGGCCGCCGTCTTCTTCCCCAAAAAGTCGCGGATGTCCACGGCCGTGGTGATGCGTTCTTCCGGCACGCCTCTCCGGGCGATCTCCTCCTCCGAGGGTCTCTCGCGGATAAGGCCATGCCGCCACATCGCCTCGCGGATACGGCGGAAGGTGGCGGCGGAGATGGCAGTATAGTAGAGTTTGCGCGGCGGGATCGGAAGGCCCTCGGCCTCCTTCCAGGCCGCCGCGACATGGCGGTGGATGGCCACGTGATCGGGGTGGCCGTAACCCCCATCCGGCCCAAAGGTGAGGATGATCTGGGGGCAAAATCGGCGGAAGAGGGTGAGGATACGCTCGACCACTTCGGCCGGCTCGGCCCGGCAAAAGGCCTGGGGATGGCCATTGTCGGGGCTGCCGGCCATACCGGAGTCGCGGTAGCCCAGGAAGTGCAGTTCCTGCACTCCCAGCGTCCGACAGGCGCAGCGCAACTCCTGCTCACGCACCCGCCCCATTTCCTCCGGTGCTACCTGGATCCCCTCGTCGTGGACGATGCCGGCCTCGCCCCGAGTGGCACAGACCAGCACCACCCGCACGCCCTCGGCGGCGTAACGAGCCAGCGTCCCGCCGGCGGCGAAACTTTCGTCATCCGGATGGGCAAAGAGGGCCATCAGGGTGCGTTCCAAGGGCTTTCCTCCCATCTCGGTCGGCCGGGGAGACGGACGACAAAGGCCATCCCCCCACGAGGCTGATTTTCCACGGCGATGCGGCCACCGTGCATCTCCACGATGTAGCGGGCCACGGCCAGGCTCAACCCTTCACGTCCCAGGACATAGGTGGGTGAACTATCGGCATGGAAGAAGAGGTCAAAAAGGCGCTCCTGCTGCTCGGCCGGGATGCCCTTGCCGGCCCCGGCCACCCGTACCTCTACCGCATGGGCGCCCCTGGCCGCACCCGCATCGGCCGGCCGCAGGGAAAGGAGCACCGCACTCCCGGCAGGGCTATCGCGGACGGCCGCCTCCAGCAGGTTGGAAAGGACCAGTTTCAGGCTGTCGCTGCTCCCCAGGACGGGGGGCAGGCCGGCCCAATCGTCCAGATGGATGCTGACCTCGCCTTCCTCGGCCTCGCCGGCCACCTCCTCCACGGCCTGCCGGGCCACCTCCGAAAGGGAAACCTCCTCCAGGTCTATGGGGATGCGGGTTACCCGCTGGAGGTAGAGGATGTCGTCCACCAGTTGGGCCAGCAGGTCCACATTGCTGGCCATGATCTGCATATACTCCTGCCGCTTCTCTTCCGGGATCGGGAAATCGGGATGGCGCAGGAGTTGCAGATAGCCCTTGACCGGCGTCAACGGCGTGCGCAGTTCGTGGGAGGCGGAGTAGACAAAGTCGGCCTTGAGGCGATCCACGGCCCGATACCAGCGTTCGTACAGGGCGCGGCGCTCCTCGGCTTCCCGATACAGCCGGCGGGCCTGGTCCAGCACCTCCTGGCTGCGCCGGCCCAGGAGGGCAAAGGAACGCCCCAGGTATCCGCTCACCCCGCCGGCCAGGGGGAAAAGGAGGGCCGCGCTCAGCGCCAGGGCCGGCTCCGCCGGATAGGGGTCCAGGAGGTAACCGAGGCCGTAAAGGGCCGAGGCGGCCAGCCCCAGGCCCAGCCCGCCGACGTAACCTTCCAGCAGGCCGGCATAGGCGATCGGGAGGTAAAAGACGGGGAAAAAGGGGCTGCGAGAAGAGCAACTGCCCAGGACAAGGAGCGTGCTCAGGAGAAGGTCCATGGCCGGCAGGACCCAACGGATCAGGCGGTGTTCCAAGAGGTTGCGTTGCTTCAGGAGGTAAGGAAGCGGCAAAGAGGCCAGGGCCAGGCCCAGGGCGACCCCGAGGAGGGGCGGACGGCCGGAAGGAAGGCGGAAGAGAAGGAAAAGGAAGGGAACCAGAAAGATGACCAGGGCCCGGACGGGGAGCAGGACCCGGGCCGGCCTGGACAGAAGCAGGCCGGCCTGAACGTCCGGCCGGATCTTCGGAGAAGGCCGGGGCGGGATGGACTGTTCCCGGGCCTCCCCGGCGGCTTCCACCGGCTCCAGCAAGTCTTCGGCAGCGGGAAGGTCTCCGTCCATGGCCGGTTACTTCAAGGCCCCCCAGTTCGGTCCGGTGTGGACCTCGACCTGCAGAGGCGCGTCCAATGGGTAAGCGCCCTCCATCACCTCTTTGACCAGGGGCACAACGACCCCTACCTCCGCCTCCGGCACCTCCAGGACCAGTTCGTCGTGGACCTGAAGGATCATCCGGCTGCGCAGATGTCGCTCCTGAAGGGCACGGTACAGCCGCACCATGGCGATTTTGATGATATCGGCGGCCGTGCCCTGAATCGGCGTGTTGACCGCTTCGCGTTCGGCGGCCATGCGCACGTTGCGGTTGGAGGAGCGCAGTTCCGGAATATAGCGGCGCCTCCCCAGGACGGTAGAGACATAGCCCAGTTCCCGACCCCGGCGAATCGTCTCCTCCAGGTAACGGCGCACGCCGGCGTAGCGGCGAAAGTAGGTGGCGATGAACTGGGCCGCCTCTTTCTGGTCAATGCCCAGGCGCTGGGCCAGGCCGTAATCGCTCATCCCGTACATCAGCCCAAAGTTCACCGTCTTGGCCATGCGGCGTTGCTCCGGGGTGACCTGAGAGACGGGGATGCCGAAGAGAGTGGCCGCCGTGCTGGCGTGGATGTCTTCGCCCCGGCGAAAATCCTCCAGAAGGCCGGGGTCCTGGGAAAGGTGGGCCAGGATGCGCAGTTCCACCTGGGAGTAGTCGGCCGAAAGGAGCACCCATCCGGGGGAGGCGATAAAGGCCTGACGAACCTTGCGGCCGATCTCGGTGCGAATGGGGATGTTCTGGAGATTGGGGTCGGAGGAAGAGAGCCGGCCGGTGGCCGTGGCCGTCTGGTTGAAGGAAGTGTGCACCCGACCGGTACGTCGGTTCACCAGGAGGGGAAGCGCATCCACATAGGTGGACTTGAGTTTGGCCAGTTCGCGCAGCCGAAGCACCGCCTCGACGATAGGATGGGCACCACGCAACTTTTCCAGAACCTCGCTGGCCGTGGAATAGCCCCCCGACTTTAACTTGCTAGTCGCCGTGAGGGGCAGGCCCAGTTCGTGAAAGAGGACCTCGCCCAATTGCTGGGTCGAATTGACGTTGAAGGGATGGCCGGCGTACCCGTAGATTTCCTCCTCCAGTTCCTGCAGAGCGTGCTGGAGTTCCCGGGACATCTGGAGGAGGAAGGGGATGTCCAGAAGAACGCCGACGCGCTCCATCTCCCGCAAGACCTCGACCAGCGGCATCTCCACTTCCTCGAAGAGCGCGCTCAGGCCGCTTTCGGCCAGTTGCGTCTCCAGCACTTGCTTCAGGCGGAAGGTCATATCGGCATCGGCACAGGCATACGGGCCGACCAC
>DAOUAK010000121.1:0-33319 GCA_034433695.1 Chloroflexia bacterium | reverse complement strand
AAGCGTCGAGGTGATGCCGTCGCCGAAATCCCACAGGAAGACCTCGGCCGGCGGATAGCCGGGATTGCTCGTATCGGTAAAGACCGCCTCCTCCCCCAGGCAGACCGGCGTGTTCGAGACAAAGGAGGCCGTGGGAGAGAAGAATTGGCTGACGACGGTCATCGTCACCGGCACGCGAATCTTGGGATTGCCGTTCACGACCAGGGTGGCGTAATAGTCGCCGGTGCGGGTAACACCGGCCGAGGCCGTGGCGCTGAAGAAGAGGGTAAGGTCGAGCGAGCCGTTGGCCGGCACCGTTCCGGCCATGGGCCTTTCTCCCAGCCAGGGCACGTCCGAGGCCACACAGCCGGAGGAACCGGGGTAGACGTAGCAGATCGAGAGGCCGTCGGGAAGGGAAGCGGGAGTATTGCAAGCATAGGTCAGGCCGTGGTTGGCCGGGGCGTTATTGCCCTCGACGGCCGTGGTGGAACCGGAACCCTCCTCCGAGCCTCCGTCCAGGAACTGCGTAAGGACGCTGCCGTTCTCGAAGAGGACGACCTCGAAGGTTCCGGCGATGTTGTTGGGATCGCAACAGTGGGCCCAGTTTTTATACTCCACCACCAGGCACCGGCCGCTGCCGATGGGACAGGGGTCGAAGGTCTGGTAGTACACCCCGCCGATGGTGTAATTGGGATAGAGGTCATCCCACATCGGGGCGATCACATTGTTGGGCGTATTGGCGTTCGGCAAGGGGCAGTCGTTGGTGTAATCGCCGCTCCCCCCGCCGAAGGAGAGAAAGCCGTTGCTGCTGACGTAGAACTGGGTCCAGTTCGTCCCGTAGAAGGGGAAAGTAAAGCCGATGGGAAAGGGGCCGGCGTAGGAGTCGTCCGTCAGGCCGGGGATCGGCGTGCCGCTTCCTTGCAGTTCAATCCAGTCGAAATCCACCGTCTCGCCGGTGTAGCCGAAGCCGTCCGGGCCGGGCCAGAGGGCCTCCAGGCCGGGGAGAAAACCGCCGGCGACCTCGTACAGGGTAAAGGGGTAAGAACCGACCCGACGGTTGAGGATCTGCACCGTGCGGCTATAGGTGGTGTTCAGGAGGACGGTCTCGTGCACGGGCTTGGGAATGAAAGAAACCTGGGCCCGGGGGCGAAAGTCCTGGCGGGTGCTCTGCCCCGAAACCAGGTTCACACCGGCCGCCTCCGGGAAGTAGTTCTCGACCGTGGCGGTCACGATGTGGAGGCCCTCGTCCAGGTAGAGTTCGTAATAGCCGGTCGCGGGGTCGCTTTGGGCACTGAGGCCGTCGTCGGAGGTCAGGGTGGCGGCCAGAGGAAAGCCGTTATCATAGTCCCTCACATAGCCCCAGAGCCGGCCACGGGGACGCAGGGCAAAGTCCACCGTGGTTACGGTATCGGTGAGCACCGCGACGCCGGTGACGACGGCGCTCTCGTACTGCGGGTGGCTCACGGTGAGCGTATAGGTGCCGGCAAGGAGGGTCCGGGTGTAATAACCGGTATGGTCGGTGACGGCGGGGAAGGTGCGGCCGGCCGGGTCCTGGGCCCGGACGGTGGCTCCGGAAATCGGCGCGCCGCCAACACCATCGGTGACGTGCCCGTCCACGGCCCCCAGGCCGCTGGGGATGAGGCAGCCGGAGGCGTGGGCGAAGGTGGCCAGGGCCGCTTTGACGAACTCGGTGAAATAGAGGAGGTCGGTATGGGCCGGCGTATCGCCGGGGCTGTGATAATACGGGTTGAAATCGTCGTTGTCCTCGATACCCAGGATGGCCGAGTAGCCAAACTGCCAGAAGGAATAGTTGTCGCTCCCGCTCCCTCCGGAGGTGAAAATCTGGGGCACCAGGTTCAGGTCGTAGGCCTCGATGACATCGCTGAAAAGTTGGGCCAGGACCACCGAGCGAGGGATGGAAGCACGGGCATAGAGGTCTATATCGGGGTTGCTGCCGGGGGTATTCCAGGCGATCATATCCAGGTTGACGACATCGAGGATGTTCTCGTTGATGCTGCGGGACCGCTGGGCGTAGGCGTAACTTCCCAGAAGGCCCTGCTCTTCGCCCGTCCAGAGGGCAAAGCGCAGGGTACAGCCCCAGCGGTACTGGGTGAGGATGTCGGCGGCGATGAGGACGGCGGTGGAGCCGCTGCCGTTATCGTCGGCGCCGGGGGTGTTCTGCACATCGTCCACATGCGCACAGAGGATAAAGATGTCGTCCGGGTTGGTCAAGCCGGTGTACTCGCCGATGACGTTGGGATAGGTAGAGCCGCCCCACTGGTGGTACTCGACCTCCAGACCCAGGTCGGCAAAGTGCTGGCCGGCCCAGCGGGTGGTTTTCTGGATCGGTACACCGCTGTAGGTATAACGGGTAGGGATGGTGTACCATTCTCCGTCCACCCAGACGGGCAGTTCGCCGGCCAACTGGCGGTTGTAGGTACGTACCGTAGCCGTGGTCACCTGGTCGATCATAGACTGGATCAGCGGATCGGGGGTGATCACGGCGGGGACGACACTCTCCTCCGCCCAGGGGCGCAGCGGCTTGGGGTCGAGGAGGAAAGCCTGTACCTCCGCACCCTCCCGAACCAGTCGTTCGACCTCATCCGGGGAGGTCCGCAAGAGCACCTGGAGGCCGTCATCGAGGAGAAGCCGGCCGTAGTCCTCCCAGCGGGGGATCGGCCGGCCGGGCGCGGGGAAGGCGAAGTAGTAGGAGGCCCCGGAGGTATCGGGGTCGAGGATACGGAAGGAGAGACCGGCACGGGAGAGTGCTGCCATCTCTTCCGGAGTCGCCCCGGCCAGGAGGTACTCTTCATCCCGGCCGGTCATCCGGGCATAGGCCGGGAGGCCGGTTTCCGCAAAGCGGGCCAGGTCCTCGTGCGAACTCAGCGGCACATAGACCAGGGCGGTGGCCGGCCCGGAGGTTGGTTCCTGGGCGGCGACGCCGCCGGCCAGGGCCAGGAGCAGGGCCAGAAGGGAAAAAAGGGACAGAAAACGACGCATCGGTCATCCTCCTTATGGTGAACGGTCCGGGCTGCCGCCAGAGACAGCCCGGAGGACTGCCGGGGAAGAAGGGGGCGGCTATGTCCCGGCCCGGTTCATCCGTCCGGCAGGTGCTCCAGCACCCCCCGGATGAGCGCCACCAGCCGGGGGACGGCCCGCCGGCCGGCCTCCAGTACCTCGCGGTGGGGATCCTCGCCGGCCGGTGTCGCCGATGCCTCCGGCACGGCCACGTTGCTGATGTGGGAAAGCCCCAGGACGCGCATCCCGGCGTGCCGGGCGACGACCACCTCTGCTGCCGTGGACATCCCCACGGCATCCACGCCAATCGTCCGCAGGAAGCGAATCTCGGCCGGCGTCTCGAACGAAGGCCCGCTCAACTGGGCATAGACGCCGTGGCGGAGTTCAAAGCCCAGGTCTTGGGCCACCCCATCGGCCAGTTCCCCCAGGGCCGGGTCGTAGGCTCCGCGCATATCCAAGAAACGCGGTCCTAGGGCGGCATCGTTCGGTCCGTAGAGGGGGTTCTGGCCGGCCATGCCCAGAAGGTTGATGTGGTCCACAATGCGCATGATGTCCCCCACCCGAAAGGTGGGATTGATGCCGCCGGCGGCGTTGGTGACGATGAGCACCTCCGCCCCTAGGGCCCGCATGACCCGAATGGGAAAGGTAGTCTGGGCAATGGAGTAACCCTCGTAAAAGTGGAGCCGCCCCTGCATGACGATGACCCGCCGGCCGGCTAACCTCCCCAGAACAAAGCGGCCGGCATGTCCCGGCACCGTCGCCGGGACAAAATGGGGAACCTCGGTATAGGGGACGGCCACAGCCTCCTCCACCGCCTCCACCAGTTCGCCCAGCCCGGAACCCAGGACCACCCCCACCTGGGGAACGAGCGACGTGCGTTGTCGGACGGCCGCCGCCGCCTCCTCGATCCGTAGCCGCAGGTCTCCGTCGGTCATCCGGTCTTCTCCCGATCGTCGAACGCCTTCTCAGAGACGCCGAACCGGGTTGCGGAGCGTCTCCAGGAATTCGACTGCGTTCAGGTCGCGCTCCAGGATGGAACGGATATAGGCATAGAGCAACTCGGCCACCTCTCGCCGGCATCCCCCCGGAAGTTGCAGTTGCTCGGCCTCACTCAATCCGGTGCTCTGGAAATAGCGGAGCGCCTTCCAGCCCTCCAGGGAGAGCGGGCGCGCCCGTGGGTCTTTTTCCCGGCAACGAGGGCAAAGCACACCTCCCTGCGAAATGCTAAAGACCGGCGGACGCTCCTCCACCTCCGCCTCGCAGGAGACACAGCGAAAGAGTTGCGGCCGGTAACCCATATAGCCCAGGAGGTGGACCTCAAAGGAGCGGGTGATCATCTCGCCGTTTCCGCCCCGGTCCAGAAGGTCCAGGGCCTCCAGAAGCAGGAGAAAAGCCGGGTAGTTCTCTTCCTGCTCCGGCGTCATCCGTTCCAGCAGTTCGGCGATATAGCAGCCCCAACCGATGCGTTCCAGGTCCTGGCGCAGGGCGGCAAAGGCCTGTCGCGTCTGGGCCTGGGTCACGATGTCCAGATTTCGGCCCCGGGCTACCAGAAAGGTGCTATGCACCAGGAGTTCCACATGGCCGGCCAACCGGCTACCGGGCCGACGCACCCCCTTGGCTAGCAGGCGAATCTTCCCCCGCTCGGGCGTATAGAGGGTCAGAATGCGATCGGCCTCGCCGATATCGCTCCGGCGCAGAATCACGCCCTCCGTCTGGTAGATCCGCCGCCGCGCTTCGGTCATCGCCCGGAAAGCCCGCCGGAAGCCGTTTTATCGGCCCCGGACAAGAACCTACCCAGAAACAGGCGGAGGACAGCCTTTTGAGGCTGTCCGGGCAGGCTTTCTAGCCTACCCCACAGGTTTTTCGGATAGACTCTAAGCCGCACCCGGTCTCTCGCTACCCACCGGGACAGGCTTGTTATACTATTATACGACCAATGCTTCCGGTATGCAAATGCGGTTGTCAAAGGCCGGAAGAGCCGGTATAATGGCCATAGATAAGATAAGGATGGTTTCAGATGCGCCTTTCCGTCATCGTTCCGACCTACAACGAGGCCCGTTCGCTCCCAGAACTGGCCGGCCGGCTCTTTGCCGCCCTCCAGGAGGCCGGATTGGAGGGAGAACTGATCGTCGTGGACGACGGTTCGCCCGACGGAACCGGAACGCTCGCCGAGGAACTGGCCCGCCGTTACCCCATGCAGGTCCTGCATCGGCCGGCCAAGGTCGGGCTGGCCTCGGCCGTCCTGGAAGGGATGGCCCGAGGCCGAGGGCAAATCCTGGTGGTGATGGACGCTGACCTGAGCCATCCCCCGGAGGTGGTCCCCCGTCTGGTTGCCCCTATCCTGGCCGGGGAAGCCGACCTGGCCGTCGCCAGCCGGTACGTCCGGGGCGGTGGGGTAGCCCGCTGGCCCTGGTTCCGCCGCTTCGTTTCCTGGGGGGCCAATCTCCTGGCCCGTCCCCTCGTCCCGGTGCACGATGCCACATCCGGCTTCTTTGCCGTAAGACGGGAAGTGGTGGAAGGAGTGGATTTGAACCCGATCGGCTTCAAGATCGGCCTGGAGGTCATGGTCAAAGGATGCTACCGCCGTTTCGTCGAAGTCCCCTATACCTTTGAGGACCGCCGTTATGGGAAGAGCAAATTCGGCCTGCGGGAGGTATTCCATTACCTCCGCCAACTGCTGGCCCTGTCCCGAAGCCGTCGAAGGTAACCGCTTTCCTCCGGGGGAAACCATTACCGCGCCGGCTCGTCTGTTACTTTGCCCCAAGAGGTTACGATGAGCGAAGAAGAGCAACGGGCCTGGGTAGAGGCGGCCTGTCGGGGCGACGAAAAAGCCTTTGCCCAGATTTTTAACCACTACCATGTGCACTTCTTTCATCTGGTTTGCCATCTCATCGGCGACGCCGACGAGGCCGAAGACGTGGTTCAACAGACCTTTATCAAAGCCTTTCGCTCACTGCCCCAGATGCGCAACGCCGGCAGCCTGGATTCCTGGCTACGGCGCATCCTCTACACGACCACGATGGATTCCCTGCGCCGGCGAAAGCGCCGACGGGAATCCCCGCTGGACGATAAACTTCGTCAGCGCCACGCCCGCCCCCTTTCCCCCGAACGCGACGCCCTCCTTCATGAACAGATCCACCTGGTTCAGGAGGCCCTCCAGCAGATGCCTCCCCGGTATCGTACCTATATTCTCCTGCGCGAGTTCGAGGGACTCACCTATGAGGAAATGGCCGAGACACTGGGCGAGCCGATTACCACGGTACGGGTGGCGCTCTTCCGGGCCAGAGAGCGGCTTCGGGAAATCCTTCGGCAACTCGGTGGGGAGGAAATCCTATGAAGCATGAAGATTGGCGTCTTCTCATTTCTGCCTATTGCGACGGCGAGGTAACTCCGGAAGAGCGGGTACAGGTGGAAGCCCATCTGGCGGCCTGCGCCGAATGCGCCCAAACCCTGGAAGTCTACCGCCGCCTGGGTCGGGCCGTCCGCGCCCTGCCCCGGAGCGCGCCCTCGCGGACGCTGTGGTTCCGGGTGCAAGATGGCCTGGCCCGTCCGGCCCGGCCGCTCTGGTGGCGGCTGCTTCCGGTTGCCTCGGCCGCGGCCGTGCTCCTCGTGGCCGTCGTGATCGGGCTACTTTCGCGGCCGGCCCTATTCGGACCGGCTGCTCCTCAGCCGCCGGAGATAGAAGGGGAAGTCCTTCCGGCCGCGGCCACCCCGTCGCCCCTCCCACCTCCTCCGTTGACCACCGAGGCTTACCTCGCCCCTGCACGCTTTCCTCCTTGCCCAGGCTCTCCCCTGGCCCTGGAGGTCGTGGACATCTCGGCCCATAGCGAGGCCGATCTTTCCTCCCCCCGCCTCCGCGGCCTGCTCTACGATGAGGCCGGCCGGCCCCTGCCCGGCGTGACGCTGGTAGTCAGCGGCACGGCCGGCTGGCAAGGTAGCACCACCACCGCCCCCGACGGCACCTTTGTCCTCTCCCTGCCCGAGGCCGGCACCTACCGGCTGGTGCTGGCCCTGGCCCCGGAAGCCCAGGCTGCCGAAGCACTTCGGGGAAAAGCGGAGCAACCGTATTCGCTAACCCTGCCGGACGGTTCTGTCTGCCAGACCTGGCAGGTGGAACTTTTCCCGACCCTCCCCATCGGCCCCCAGCAGGAAATTTCCCTCACCCTGCGGGTTCGCCCGTAAGACGCAGGGACAAGTAGGGACGAAGCATGCTTCGTCCCTACCTCGCCCCTACTGTTTCTCATACGGTTGCCCGTCGGCGGCTGGCGGAATGGCCCGTCCGACGATGCCGGCCAGGACGATGATCGTGGCCAGGTAGGGGGCCATCAGGAGGAATTCGGAGGGGATGGGCACGCGCAGGATGCTCATCTTCATCTGGAGGGCGCTGGCGAAGCCGAAGATGAGGGAGGAGCCGAAAGCCCCGAAGGGCGTCCAGCGCCCGAAAATCATCGCCGCCAGACCGATAAAGCCCCGGCCGGCCGTCATCACCTCGTCGAAACGGGCTACCGAGCCCAGGGTAAAGTAAACCCCGCCCAGCCCGGCGATCAGCCCGCCGATGATCACGTTGATGTACCGGGTCCGCAGCACATTGACCCCCAGCGTGTCGGCGGCCAGGGGATGCTCCCCCACCGATCGGCTGCGCAGCCCCCAGCGGGTGGAGAAAAGGATGATGTGGGTGACGACGACGAGGAGGAGCATAAGGTAAATGACCAGGTTGTTATTGAAAAAGACCGGCCCGATCACCGGGATACGCGAGAGGACGGGCAAAGCCACCTTGGGGAACATCGGAGCCCGGTTGAGGGCCTGGTTCTCGGCCAGCACGCGGGCCGAGAGGAAACTCGTCGCCCCGGTGGCAAAGATGTTGATGGCCGTCCCGGCGATAATCTGGTTCACCTTGAAGCGGATGGCCAGAAGGGCCAGAAGCGCCCCCAGCAGGCCGCCGATCAGCATCCCGGCCAGCAGCCCGACCAGGAGGCTGCCGCTGGCACTGGCGGCGACCACGCCGGTGAACGCGCCCGAGAGCATCATCCCCTCGATGCCGATGTTGATCACCGCCGAACGCTCGCACCAGACCCCGCTGAGCGCCCCCAGGGCGATGGGAGTGGCCGCTTCCAGCATCCCGGCCAGCATCCCGGTCAGGTTAAAGGTCCGGCCGGCGCTGGCCCAGATCAGGAAGGCCAGGAGGAAAAGGAGGAGGATGGCCCCCAGGATGCCGTTCACCTCCCGGGTGCGCAGAATCTGCCAGCCGGACAACCCCAGAGCCAGCGTCAGCACAACCAGGAGGAAACCACCCGTGCTGAGGCCGTAGTGGAGGCCGAACAGGATGGTCACAAAGAGCCCGGCCGCCCCCATCAGCCCCCTCACGGCCAGGCGAAGGAAGCGAACTTCCCGCACCGTCTGCCAAGCCCCCAGGCCGGCCGCCAGCGCCACCAGGATGACGATCAACCCGCCGCTGGGGAAGACGGCATCGCCGATCGGCCAGGTCTCTGTACCCGGCAGGTTCAGGACAAAGGAGGAAACCTGCGGACCTCCGCCCGGAACAAAGAGGAGGGCCATCAGTAGCCCCAGGGAAATGAAAAAAGCCCCCATCGTCTGAGCCCGCCGCTCCAGAAGAAAGGCCGCCATCAGCGTAAGCAGGGTCGCCTGGAGGAACCAGGAAAGGAAGAGCATGGTGTCGGCCTGGAGCAAGGCTACGGCGAGGCCACAAAGTCCCCCGCTTCCGGGCAGGCAGTTCGAGGGGGGGCGAAGGCCGGCCAGGAGGCCCAGGAATGCCATCACCACCCCGACGGCCAGAAACCCGCCTCCCCCCATCCCTCGAATTCGGGCCCGCCCCTCCCGCCAGGCCAATTCGGCCTGGGAGATAAAGACCAGTCCGAGGAGTGCCGGCAACGTCCCCGCCAGGACCAGGGCCAGGGGCGAAGCGGAAGGTTCTCCCACCCAAAAGAGGCTGTAGCGAAAGTTCAGCGTGGAGAGCGGAGCGGCTACCGCCCAGAGGTATCCCAGGACCAGCCAGCAGAAGGCCGCCAGCCGGCCTCTCCCGCGCAACCGACCGACCAGACGGCCCAGCCAGGGAAAGCGGATACGGGCGGCTTCATAACCCACCCCTACCCCCGGCAGGGCAAAATCAGCCCGTAGCCAGGTGCTGGCCAGACGCAGGGAAGTAAGCCCCAGGAGAAGGGGCACCCCTAGCCCTACCAGGACCAGGTAAAGGGGTGGAAGGGGCCGGCCCAGGGCCAGCGTCGCCGGTGCCACCGGAGCCCAGGGGAAAGAAAAGAAAAGGGCCAGGAGGAAAAATGTAACCCGACCGGGCACCTTTAGGGGGGCGCTCACCCTCTCCCACAGCCTCTTCAGGAGGGCCAGGAGCGGGCGAAGCCGGCCGGCGAGAGTCTGAACCACGCCCCACACGCGAGACCACACCTGCCGGAAAACCCCTCCCAGGGGGCGTCCCATGGCCTCGTTCCACCGATGCCTCTTCTCCATCGCTTACCCTCCCCAGCCTCGGGTAAAGATCATCTCTTCCTCCACCTTCTCGGCCCGCAGACGGTAGATCCAGCGCACCAGTTCGGGAGCGGCGACAAAGATGATGACCATCGCCTGGATGATCGAAATGATGTCGATGGGGATGCCCGGCCCCGACTCCATCCGTTTGGCCCCGGCCCGCAGCACACCCCACAGGAGCGAGGCCAGGACAACGCCCCGGGGATGGCTTCTTCCCAGCAGGGCCAGGGCGATGCTATCGAAGCCGTAGCCGGAGGAAAAGGCCTGGCCGACGTAATAGTTGACGCCGAGGACTTCGGTTCCCCCGGCCAGGCCGGCCAGGGCCCCGCTCAATCCCATGGCCAGGACAAAGTTGCGCGTGATGCTGATGCCGGCGTAGCGGGCCGCATCCGGATTGGCACCGACGGTGCGAATCTCGAAGCCCAGCGTCGTCTTCCAGAGGAACCACCAGACCAGAAAGGCCACGGCCAGGGCGATGAAAAAGCCGTAATGGAAACGCAAGGTGATGACCCGTTCCACCCCACCGACCACGACCTTGAAGGACGGGATAAGCGGTTGAATTTTGGCCGTCTCCTCGATGCCCGGGCTGCGCGGAAACATGCCGGCCCCTCGCATCGGCCCGTTCAGGAGGTAATCGCTCAGGCGGAAGGCGATATAGTTCATCATGATGGTGGTGATGACCTCGTGGGCGCCTCGCCAGGCCTTGAGCAGACCCGAGGGAACGGCCCAGAGGGCTCCTCCCAGTGCCCCGGCCAGGAGCGCCAGCGGCATATGGATGTACCAGGGTAGCCCCTTGATGGAGTAACCGACATAGACCGAGGCCAGGGCACCGATAAAGATCTGTCCTTCCGCTCCGATGTTAAAGAGGCCGCAGCGAAAGCCCAGCGCCACGGCCAGGCCGGCAAAGATATAGGGCACCGAGGCGGTCAGGCTTTCGCTCAGGGCATAGAGCGAGTTTTTAAAGAGGCCCGGGTCACCGGTGGTGACCAGCGTGCGGAGGCCCTCGTACATCTCGACCGGATTGCCGAAACTGCCCTCCAGGAGGGCGCCGTAGGCCGAGAGCACACTCTCCCCGGTGCTGAGCAGTCCCCGACCGAACCCTTCGCCAAAGGCCCGGTGCACCGCCGGGTCGGAACCGACGATGAAGAGGGCGCTCACCAACCAGGCGGTCAGGATGGCCAGGGCAGGGACCAGGACGACCCGACCCAGTCGCTTCCAGAAGGAGGGGCGACCCTTCCTTTCCTCGTCGGAACGTTCTCGACCCGCCATCAGATCCTCCCGGCAACGGCGACCGGGCCGGCCACTGCCGCCTCCTCTTCCGGATGAACGCCGGCCATCAGGAGTCCCAGCCGCTCTTTCGTGGCCTCGGCAGCCGGCAGGATGGCCATAAAGCGCCCCTTGTACATCACGGCAATGCGGTCGGCCAGGGAAAGGATTTCATCCAGTTCTGTGGAGACCAGAAACACGGCACATCCCTCGTCCCGTTTGCGCACCAGTTGCTGGTGGATGTACTCGATCGAACCCACGTCCAGTCCGCGAGTAGGCTGGGCAGCGATAAGCAGGCGGATGGGGCGGGAAAGTTCCCGTGCCACGATGACCTTCTGCTGGTTTCCTCCGGAAAGGGCAGAGGCCGGCACGAAGATGCTCGGCGTGCGCACATCGAACCGGGAGACCAAATCGGTCGCCACGCGGGAGATACTATCTTCCCGCAGAGTCAGCCAGCGGGCGAAGGGCGGACGGTAATAGGTACATAGGACCAGGTTGTCCGCCACCGGAAAACTCAGGACCAACCCATCGTGCTGGCGGTCTTCGGGGATGTGAGCCACCCCCAGTTCGATAATCTGGCGCGGCGTGGCATGGGTTGTCTCCTCCCCCAGGATAAAGACATGGCCGACCTCCACCGGACGCAACCCGGTCAGGGCCTCGACCAGTTCGGTCTGGCCGTTGCCCTGTACACCGGCCACCCCCAGGATTTCCCCGGCATAGACTTCACAGGAGACCCCGTTCACGGCCATGTTGCCCCGGTCGTCCAGGACGTAAAGGTCCTGGATTTTGAGCACCGGCTCGGTCGGCCGGGCCGGCCCCTTGGGGACGGTCAGGATGACCTCCCGCCCGACCATCATCGCCGCCAGGGAAGCCTCGGTCGCCTGGGCCGGCGTGGTGGTGCCGACAACCCGGCCGGCCCGCAGGACGGTGATCCGGTCGGCTACCGCCAGTACCTCCTTCAACTTATGGGTGATAAAGATGATGGACTTGCCCTGTTCCACCAGAGAGCGCATGATGCGGAACAGTTCCTCTACCTCCTGGGGCGTGAGGACGGCGGTGGGTTCATCCAGAATGAGGATGTCGGCGTAGCGGTAGAGCACCTTGATGATCTCCACCCGTTGCTGGACACCCACCGGCAGGTCCTTCACGTAAGCCGTCGGATCCACCTGGAGGTTATATTGAGCCGAGATCTCGCGGATACGAGCCTCCACCTGGCGGCGGTTGAGGAACGAAGAGAGGGTGTCCACCAGGCCATAACTCAGGGCGACGCCGAAGAGGTGGATAAGGAGAGCCGCCACAATGTAACTGGCGACCGGAGGATACTCTGCCCCGAAGATGGCCTGCCGAAAAGCCGGCGAATGGATCGAAAAAAGGGTAAGCAGGGCGCTACGGATGCCGATATCGGCCACGAGAAAGTACCCAACTCCCTTTTTGAGCGCCCAGGTCAGAAGAAGGAGGAGACCGTAAAGGGCGGAGAGGCCGAGGCAAAGGATAAGCACCAGAGCCAGCGTCAGGAGGATAAGGGGAAAGGTAGACGACGGGGCGGCCAGGGCCGGCGACAGGCCGGAGAGAAGTGCTTCGGCGGATACCGGACCGATGAAGGCGGAGAGGATCGTGCCCAGGAGGGAGACGAGCAGCCCTCCGGCCGCTTCGGCGCTACCGGCGAGGAAGAGGCTCAACACCAGAAGGAGGGAAAGCCCTCCCCCGGCCACGGCCAGGAAGCGAAAAAAGCCCTTCCGGGTATAGGGCCAGAGGAGCGATTCCACGCCCAGCATCACATTTTCCGCCACGGTCATCACCGGGACCAGCATAAAGTGCTGATGCACCATGCCGATGCCGTGGGCGATGGCATCGTTGGGGCCGTGGATGTGCACTTCACGCCCGTTGATCAAAATGCGGCCCTCGTCGGGGGTATAAAGGCCGTAGAGGATGTTCATCAGAGTGGTTTTGCCGGCCCCGTTTTCCCCAAGGAGAGCGTGGATTTCTCCCTTTTCCAGCGTCAGATCAATGTGATCGTTGGCCAGGACGCCGGGGAAGGATTTGGTAATCCCTCTGAGTTCCAGGATAGGTGCCATCCCACCTCCTTGAGAGAGGGGCGGCACAGGTCAAGCCTGTACCGCCCCCTTCATACCAACTCGGTCCGGCCGTTCCCTTCGATACAGGGTAAGGTACTACCCTGCAACCTCGACGGTTATCGGCCCGGCCGGCCCTTACTTGAAGCAGTCGGCCCAGCCGGTGTTGATCTTGCCGGCAATGATGTCGGCCTTGATCTGCTCGATCTCCGCCTTGAGTTCGGCCGGCACCTTGGCTTCAAAGTCGTGGAACGGGGCGATGCCCACGCCGTTGTTCTTCAGGGTACCAACATACTTGCCGCCCTGGAAGGTCCCGTCCACGACCGCCTTGATGGCGTCAAAGACGGCCACATCCATGTTCTTCAGGATGCTGGTCAGGTAGACTTCCTTGTAGTCCGGGGCGGAGATGTACCAGTCGGTGTCAACCCCGATGAGCATCGTGCCCCGCTCCTTGCAGGCCGCCGCCGAGCCCAGCCCCACCGGGCCGGCCACCGGCAGGATGATGTCGGCCCCCTCGTCCATCAGGTTCGTGGCAAAACGCCGGCCGTCGTCGGTGCTCTCAAAGTTGCCGGTGAAGAGCCCGTCGCCGCATCCCTCGATGGACGGGTCGGTCTTCCAGCCCAGCACCTCGACATTGGTGCCGTGCTTCTGGTTATAGTACTGGACGCCCTTCTCGAAGCCGACCATGAAGATGGTGACCGGAGGGATCTTGATCCCACCGAACGTGCCCACCTTCCCCGTCTTGGTCATCCCGGCCGCCAGATACCCGGCCAGGAAGGCCGCCTCGTCCGTGGAGAAGGTCAGTCCCAGCACGTTCGGCAGTTCCTTATCGGAACCGCAGTCCTTGCCCACCTCCGCTCCCGGCCAGCAGTCCGGGAAGGAATAGTCCACGATGGCGAACTTCTGGCCGGGGTTCTCCGTCGCCGCCTTGCCCGTGGCCGGGCCCAGCAGGAAGCCGACGGTTACAATGAGGTCGTACTTCTGGTCGAGGAACTCTTTGATGTTGCGCTCATAGTCGGTCTGTTGCTGCGACTCCAGGTACTTGCCCTCGATGCCCAGTTTGGCGATGGCGTCCTGCACGCCTTTCCAGGCCGTGGCGTTGAAGGAGCGGTCGTCAATGCCGCCTACGTCGGTCACCTGGCCGACCTTGATCTTGGGAGCGGCCGGCGTAGGGGCAGCGGTAGGAGCGGCCGGTGTGGGGCCGGCACAGGCACCCAGGACCATGATCAGGCCCAAAACGAGGCTCAGCACGGTCAGTATTCCCTTGCGCATCTTGAACCTCCTTGTTTGAATCTGTTTTCCTATCACCTGGGAACACACTTTGAGGCTTGAGGAGCGAAGGCATCACCTCCTTTCCAGCCCCTGGCTACCGGCCGGCAAGGAAGCGGAATATCCCGACCACACCGCTTCCCTTCGGACCGGAGCGCGAAAAGACCGCCGATTTTGGTGTTGCTATGTCGCCAATCCGATAAGCGGAGACCAACATTCGATGATCTCCACGGAACGACCACTTGCACGTGTATTATACCACAATCGGGCCAATTTGCAAATGCCGCTACGTTGGCCTTTCGCCGGGTAGGAGATGGCACTGTCGTCGCCTACCCGGCCCGACAAAATTGGCCCCCCTGGGCCAGGGGCTTCGGGAGGCCAGGAGGAAAACCCTTACTGCGGCAACATAGGAATCTTGATCCCCTCTTCGCGGGCTACGGCGATGGCCTCCTCGTAGCCGGCGTCGGCGTGGCGGGCCACACCGATGCCGGGGTCGTTAGTAAGAACGCGCAGGAGTTTTCCTTCGGATTCGCGCGTCCCGTCGGCGACGATCACCATGCCGGCGTGCAGGGAGTAGCCGATGCCCACGCCGCCGCCGTGGTGAAAAGCGACCCAGGTGGCCCCGGAGGCGCAGTTCAGGAGGGCGTTCAGGACCGGCCAGTCGGCAATGGCATCGCTGCCGTCGCGCATCCCTTCGGTCTCGCGGTTCGGAGAGGCGACAGAACCAGAGTCGAGATGGTCGCGGCCGATGACGATGGGCGCGCTTACCCGGCCGGTACGCACGAGTTCGTTGAAGGCCAGGCCGGCCCGCGCCCGTTCCCCGTAGCCCAGCCAGCAAATGCGCGCCGGAAGCCCCTGGAAACGCACCTTCTTCTGGGCCATGCGAATCCAGCGGGCCAGCGCCCGATCCTCGGGGAAGAGTTCCAAGATGGCCTCATCCGTGGCGTAGAGGTCCTGGGGGTCGCCGGAGAGGGCTACCCAGCGGAAAGGCCCCTTGCCCCGGCAAAAGAGCGGCCGGATAAAGGCCGGGACGAAGCCGGGATAGTCGAAAGCGTTCTTCACCCCGGCCTTCTGGGCCTGACCGCGCAGGTTATTACCGTAATCAAAGACCACCGCCCCTCGCTTCTGGAACTCGAGCATGGCCTCGACGTGCTGGGCCATCGAGGCCATGGACCGACGGATGTACTCCTCGGGATCTTCCCGGCGCAGGCGAAGCGCATCCTCGTAGGGCAGGCCGTGCGGGACGTAGCCGTTCAGGGCATCGTGGGCCGAGGTCTGGTCGGTCACCACGTCGGGGGTGACACCCCGGACGACGAGTTCGTGGTAGACCTCGGCGGCGTTGCCCAAGAGGCCGATGGATTTAGCCTCCCCTCGGGCCAGGGCTTCCTCCACCCAGGTCATCGCCTCTTCCAGATCGTCGGTGGCCACGTCGAGGTAACCGGTGTCCAGCCGGCGCTGAATGCGGTGGCGGTCCACCTCGACGATGAGGCCGACGCCCTCGTTCATGGTGATGGCCAGGGGCTGGGCCCCGCCCATGCCGCCCAGGCCGGCCGTGAGGACAAACCTCCCTTTGAGGGAGCCGCCAAAGTGCTGGCGGGCCAGTTCCGCCAGCGTCTCATAGGTGCCCTGGAGGATGCCCTGGGTGCCGATATAGATCCAGGAGCCGGCCGTCATCTGGCCGTACATGATGAGACCCTGGGCCTCCAGTTCCCAGAACTTTTCCCAGGTGGCCCAGGCCGGAACGAGCACCGAATTGGAGATAAGCACCCGGGGAGCATCGGGGGTCGTCTGGAAGATGCCGACCGGCTTGCCCGACTGTACCAGAAGCGTCTCATCGCCTTCCAGTTCGCGGAGGGCGCGCACCAGGGCCTCGAAGCACTCCCAGTTGCGGGCGGCCTTGCCGGTGCCCCCGTAGACGATAAGTTGATCGGGGTTCTCGGCCACTTCGGGATCGAGGTTGTTCATCAACATCCGCAGAGCCGCCTCCTGGGGCCAACCCTTGCAGGAGATGGTCGTGCCCCGGGGGGCGCGGACAACCCTTGGTCCGGACATGGGCAACCTCCGTTTGAACTCGCTTCGGACAGACGCTTACCGTCTCTAGTATATCCACCGGCCGGCCTCAAGTCAAATTTGCACAACCTGCTCCTATCTGCTACACTACCTCCAAATCATCTTCCGGAGGCCGGATGTTCCGCTGGAAAACGCTGCGTCGCCAACTGCTCATCTTTCTGGGCCTGGGCCTGCTCGTCTTCCTCGGTCTGGCCGTCTGGGGAGGCATCCGCGAGGTCTGGGCCACCTTCCTGGGCTTTTTCTGGGCCTATATGCCCCTGGCCCTTTCCTTCACCGCCCTCAATTACCTCCTGCGCTGGTGGAAATGGCACTACTACCTGCGGCACCTCGGCATCCGGGACGTGGGAGTGGGCGATAGCGCCCTCCTCTTCACCGCCGGGATGACGATGGCCGTCACCCCGGGGAAGATGGGCGAAGTGTTCAAATCGTATCTCCTCAAGGAACTGAACGGCACCCCGATGAGCCTTTCGGCGCCCATCGTGGTGGCCGAGCGTCTGACCGATGGGCTGGGGATGCTCCTCATTGCCGGCGTGGGGCTCACCCGCTATTCCTACGGCTGGCCCGTCTTTGCCCTGCTTCTCCTCCTGGCCGGCCTCTTCATCGCCCTGGCCCAGAACCGCCCCCTGGCCCTGCGCCTCCTGGGCTGGGCCGAACGCTTCCGCCTCGGCCGCCGCTTCGGCGGTCCCCTGCGCACCCTCTACGAAAGCACCTACCACCTCCTGGGCTGGAAACCGCTCCTCTGGATGACCGCACAGAGCGCCGTCTCCTGGTTTGGCGAATGCGTCGCCTTCTATTACGTCCTGCTCGGCCTGGGTGCGCCGGCCGGCCCCGACCTCCTCCTCCAGGCCTCCTTCATCTTTGCCGCCGGCACCCTCCTCGGCCTGGTCTCTTTCCTTCCCGGCGGCCTGCTGGTCACCGATGTCAGTTACGCCGGCCTCCTGGTCACCATGGGGGTCTTCCGCGACCTGGGTTCCCAGGCCGAGGCCGCCGCCGCCACCGCCTCCTTCCTGATCCGCCTCTTTACCCTCTGGTTCGGCGTAGGGCTGGGGGTGCTGGCCCTCTTCCTCCTCACCCGGAGGCTGGCCGTTGACCATTGAGCGTTCTACAGGGGCGACGGCGCGCTCGGCGATCTTTTCCTTGGGCCGGGAGATATGCTAAAATAAAGCCGGATGGTTAGGCCGTCTGAAGGAGGACAGGATGCGGATCGCCTTCTTCGTCTACGAGTATCCGCCCACCATTGTGGGGGGGCTGGGCACCTATGCCACCTACATTACCCGTACTCTGGTACGGCAGGGACACGATGTCGTCGTCTTCACGATGAACCAGGGAGGTGTACTGAAGACACGTGAGGTCATCGGCGGGGTGGAGGTTCACCGCCCCATCGGCGTGGATGCCACCAACGTTTTTCCCCTCCTGGTCAACGAAGAACTCCGGCAGTGGGGCTCTTTTTTCAACGACATCTTTATCTACAACATCCTCTCTGCGGCCAAGTTCGTCAACCAGGTCCTGCAGGAAGAAGGGGGAAACTTTGACATCGTCGCCGTCCACGACTGGCTCAGTGCCATCGCCGGCCTGATCGTGCGCAACGAGACGGACCTGCCGATGGTCTTTCACGTCCACTCGACCGAGTGGGGACGGCGGGGCGAGGCCGGCTCCCCCTTCGTCGGCCGGCTGGAACGAGAGATGGCCTTCCAGGCCCATCGCATCCTGACCGTAAGCCACGCCATGAAAGACGACCTCAACCGCCACGGCTGGCCTCCGGCCAAGATCAGCGTCGTCTGGAACGGGGTGGACCCGGAGGTATACGACCCCACCCGCGTGCCCAAGGAGGAAATCCAGGAGTTGCGCAGCCGCTACGGCATCGGCCCCGAGGATGTGATGCTCCTCTTCATCGGCCGGCTCACCTGGGTCAAGGGGGTGCGCAACCTCATTCAGGCCATGCCGAACGTCCTGGAATCTTATCCCAATACGAAACTGGTCATCCTGGGCAAAGGGGAAGAACAGCACGACATCGAGGAACTCGTACACCGCCTGGGGCTCACCGGGCGGGTCGTTACCCATTATGCCTTTGTCTCAGAATGGGAGCGCATCGTCCACTATGCCGCCGCCGACCTGTGTATCTTTCCCTCGGTCTATGAGCCCTTTGGCATCGTCTCCCTGGAGGCGATGGCCATGGCCCGTCCGGTTGTGGTGGGAGCCAACGGGGTGGTCGGCTTCCGCGAGCAGGTGGTGCCTTCGGGAAGCGACCAGAACGGCGTCCACGTCAACGGCAACGATCCGGGTGACATCGCCTGGGGCATCAAGGCCGTGCTGGAGGATCGCAGCCGGGCCCGCGAGATGGGGGCCAAGGGGCGCACCCGGGTGCAGCGCTACTTTACCTGGGAGCAGGTGGCCGCCCAGACGGTGGACGTGTATCGGCAGGTGATCGCCGAGGTCCAGCAGGCCGGCCCGGGAGGTGGAAAGTCCGGTGGAGACCGAGCGGGATAGGTCCGCCCTCGTCGCCATGAGCGGGGGTGTGGATTCCTCGCTGGCGGCAGCCCTGCTGGTGGAACAGGGGTATCGGGTAACGGGCGTGACGCTCCATCTCTGGGCCGAAGAGGGCTTTCGGCCGGCCCCCACCTCTTGCTGTTCTCTGGAGGCGGTGGAGGGGGCACGGCGGGTCTGCCAGCAACTGGGTATTCCTCATTATGTTTTTAATTTCCGGGAGGCGTTTCAGCGCCTGGTGGTGGAGGAGTTTGTTCGGGAATACGGTCGCGGCCGCACTCCCAACCCCTGTCTGGCCTGCAACCGCTGGATCAAGTTCCGCCTTCTTCTGGAACGGGCCCGCCGGCTGGGTTTCTCGTATCTGGCCACCGGCCATTACGCCTGCATCCGGCGGAGCGAAGAGGGAGGCGAGCTCCGATATCACCTCTGGCGGGGCCGCGACCGAGGTAAGGACCAATCCTATGTGCTCTACATGCTGGGCCAGGCCGAACTGTCCCATCTCCTGTTTCCCCTGGGGGAGATGACCAAGGCGGAGGTTCGCCAGGAGGCGGCGCGGCGGGGGCTGGCCACGGCCGGCCGGCCGGAGAGCCAGGAAATCTGTTTCATCCCCGACGGCGACTACCGTCATTTCCTATCCGCCCGTCTCCAGGACCGACCGGGGCCCATCCGGGACCTTTCCGGGCGGGTCCTGGGCATCCACCGCGGGCTATCCGGCTATACCGTCGGCCAGCGCAAAGGGCTGGGTCTTTCCGGACAACCGTATCCCCTTTTTGTCGTCGCCCTGAGGCCGGAAGAAAACGCCCTCATCGTCGGTCCGGAGGAAGCGCTTCTGAAGTCGGTTCTGGAAGCCGGGGCGGTCTCCTTCATCTCCGGGAAGTGGCCGGAGGGGCCGTTGCGGGTCGAGGCCAAAATACGCTACCGCACACCGGAGGCTCCGGGCTGGCTCTTTCCTCTGGGCGAAGGCCGCGTCCGGGTGGAATTCGACACCCCCCAGCGGGCCATCACTCCCGGCCAGGCCGTCGTCTTTTACCGGGGGGAGGAGGTGCTGGGTGGGGGAATCATCGAAAGGGCGGGAGAGGTTGGAGGTTGAAAGTCGAAGGTTAACGTCTTGGGCTGGTAGGAGAAACCGTGGGCCGATATATGCGTATGCAAATTAGGCAATTGCGCCATCTTCGTGCTACCTTCCAATCCAAATTTTTGGCCTAGCCAGGATTACGCTCAAAACGGGCGGTGGAAGATGGAACCTACAATTGCGGTCACACACCTCTCCAAATCCTTCGGACAGATACATGCCGTGGAGGATGCCTCGTTTGAGGTCTACCCCGGAGAGATCTTCGGCCTTTTGGGGCCAAACGGCGCCGGCAAGACGACCACCATTCGCATGATCCTGGATATTTTCCGCCCGGACAGCGGCGAGGTGATGATCCTTGGCGGCAGGTTGGACGAAAAGAAAAAGAAGCGCATCGGCTATATGCCTGAGGAACGCGGGCTTTACCGCACACAACCCCTGGAACCGACGTTGCTCTTTCTGGCCCGACTCAAGGGGCTCGATGAGACTACGGCGCGCCGCCGTCTTAAAACCTGGCTGGAACGGCTGGACCTGTACGAACACCGCCACAAAAAAGTCCAGGACCTCAGCAAAGGAATGCAACAAAAGGCCCAGGTCATTGCTACCCTGATTCACGAGCCTGATATTATCATTGTTGACGAGCCTTTTGCTGGTCTAGACCCGGTCAATATGCGCCTGATCAAAGAGATTATCGCCGAACAGTGCAGGGCCGGCCGGACGGTGATGATGTCGACACATTTGATGCACCAGGTGGAGGAACTGTGCAACCGGATCGTCCTGATCAACCGGGGGCGGGTCATGCTCTACGGTCAGGTGAACCAGATCAAGCGCGACTTTGCCGGCAACGCGATTCGGCTGGCCGGCACCGGCAATTTCACCGACCTGCCCGGAGTCCTCGAGGTTCGGCGGGAGAATGACTACTGGCGCTTGACCCTACAGCCCGGGGCCGACTCGCAGGACGTTTTTCGGGCCCTGGCCACGAGGAAAGACGCTCGGGTCGAGCGCTTCGAGATCGCCGAAGTCTCCTTAGAGGACATCTTTGTCACCATCGTTCAAGGGCAACGGGAAACCGCGGAGGGAGCCTATGCGTGAACTGTGGCTTGTAGCGAAAAGAGAGTACATCACCCGCATCCGGCAACGCTCCTTCCTCCTGGGCATCCTGGCCGTTCCACTGCTCATCATGGTCGCCACCGGGATCGTCGTTCTGGCGAACCCGGGCGACGGGGATGACCGGCCAATCGGCTATGTAGATCGGTCGGGGGTGCTGGCGGCCGGCGTATTGCCGGAGCCGGCCGAGGGAGAAAAACCGCTTGTGGTACGCGCCTATGCCGACCCGGCAGCGGCGCAGGCAGCCTTGGAAGCGGGGGAAATTCGAGCCTACTACGTCCTCCCACCTGAGTACCTGGAATCCCGCCAGGTGGACCTCTACTACCTGGACCAGCCCCCCGATCAGTCCACCCAGAACCGGTTTGGCCGGTTTATCCGCGCCAACCTCCTGGCCGACCAGTCCTTTGCTCAGCGCCCCTGGGCACTGGAAGGCCCAGAACTGATCACCCGTTCCGTGGACGGGACACGCGATTGGAGCACATCCAATATCATCAACATAATTGCGCCCTTTGCCGCCGCCTTTTTCTTCTTCTTTGCTGCGATGGGTAGTTCCGGCTATATGCTGGAAGCGGTCACCGACGAGAAAGAGAACCGCACGATCGAGATCATGGTCACCTCAATGACACCCGGGCAGTTGATCGGCGGCAAAGCGCTCGGACTGATGGCCGTGGCGCTGTCGCAGATGGCCGTCTGGATAACCGCCACCGTAATTGCCATGCTTGTTGTTGCCTCGCAGATGCCGTCCCTGAGGAACCTCCAGGTGCCCTGGGAACTGCTGGCGGTCTTTGGACTCTACTTCTTTCCTTCGTTCGCTTTGATCAGCGGCATGATGATCGCCATCGGCAGCGCGGTTTCCGATCATCACCAGGGACAGCAGATTTCGGGCATCCTCAACATGCTCTTTATCCTGCCGGTGCTCCTATCCGCGATCGTCTTTATCAACCCGGACAGTCCGGCGCTTGTCGGACTGACCCTTTTCCCCACCACCAGCATGCTGACCATCATGCTGCGCTGGGGCATGACGATCATCCCGTTCTGGCAATTGGCCGTCGGTTGGCTGCTGTTGGTGGTCACGGCCGGCCTGAGCATCTGGGCGGCGGCCCGGATCTTCCGCCTGGGAATCCTCCGCTACGGCCAGGCGCTGAGCCTGCGTGAGACGTTGGCCGGCCTGCGGTTACGCCGCAGCCGAACCGTATAAGGGGACTCAATGCGCACCGTGTGGACGGTCACCAAGTTTGAACTCTACATGGTCCTGAGCAAGCCGTCGTTCTGGCTGACCACTTTCCTGTTCCCACTCCTGGTCATCGGTTTCAACGTCGGCAGCCAGATGCTTATCCAACATACCATAAGCGACACGAGAGACATCTCCACACCGGGTGCGGCCTTGTCCATCGCTTATGTGGACGAGGCCGGCCTTATCCAGCGCGTGCCTCCGGACGTGCCGGCCGGCGCGTTGCAAGCCTTTCCCGATCAGGAAACGGCGCGCACGGCCCTGGCCCAGGGTAAGATCGACCAGTTCTATGTGATCCCCGCCGACTTTATGGTGACAGGAAAAGTGTTCCTGATCGCCAACAAGTTCGCCCCCCTTTCCGCCTCGATGCACCTCGGGATGATGCACTACCTGCTGAGCGTCAACCTGGTGGACGACCCGGCCCGCGCGGCCGCACTGGTGGAACCACTCCGGAGTGTGGAAAGACATGCCCTATCCCCTCAGCAGCCCGGCCAGCAGAAAGATACCCTGATTACCATTATCCCGCTGGCGATCGTCCTGATCTTTTTCTTTGTGCTCACGTTCACCGGCAGTTTTATGCTCTACAGCGTCACGCGAGAGAAGGAAAACCGCACCGCCGAAGTCCTGCTGGTCAGCCTGCGACCGCGCGAACTGCTACTGGGCAAGGTCCTGGGGCTGGGGATCCTCGGCCTGATTCAGATGGTCACCTGGTTCGGAGGCGGCTTGCTGGCGTTGGACCAGGCCCGGCAGATGCTTGCCGGGGTGGCCGATTTCGCCCTGCCGGCCGGTTTCTTTATCTGGGGACTCCTCTATTTCCTCGCGGGGTATACCCTTTACGCCGCCGCCATGGCCGGGATCGGGGCACTACTGCCGAGCGCCCGGGAGACCAGCCAGGCATCCTTCATCATGATCGTGCCGCTGATGCTTCCCCTGCTGGCCAACTCCGCCTTCAGTGAGGCTCCTAACGGTGCGATGGCGACCTTCCTGAGCCTCTTCCCACTTACGGCGCCCGTTTCGATGCCTACTCGCCTGGCCGTTGCCCAGGTGCCGTTCTGGCAACCCCTGGTAGGGTTTGTATTGCTGGCCGTAAGTGCCTACCTGGTCATTCTCCTGGCCGGCCGGCTCTTCCGCGCCGACACACTCCTCTCCAGCAGTGCGCTCAGTTGGGAACGCGCCGTCCGCGAACTGCGGCAATCGGGGACGGGGCCCAGGAAAACGGAAAGCAGGTAACGACCGTATTAGAGGTCTGCCACCTTCGAGATGCGGCGAGGGTATCCCCACTACAAATACGCCTTGATCCGGCGGGCTGTCCTCCGGCAGGCTTCCCCCAGGAAAGCGATGTCCTCCTCGGTATGGGCCGTGCTGAGCGCCCCTCCCCCGTGGACGGTATGCACGTCCTCCAGAAGCAGGGCCAGCCGCACCACCTTCTCGGCCAGCATGTCATCGCAGATGTCCGGGTTGTGTACCTCATCGGGGCTTTCCAGGGGCGTGTCCTCCCGATAGGGAAAGTGGAGTTTGACCAGGGAACTTCCGGGAAGGGCTTCAGAACTGCCGCTGCAGCGGGCGTAAATGCCCTCCTCGACGAAGGCGGCCTCCATCGTCCGGCGGGCCTTTTCGCCCAGTTCGGCCAGACGAGGGTAAATTTCGGCCTCGTGTTCTACCAGGTAGGTCATCATCACCTTGGCTGCCAGCACGGAGGCAGGGTGGGCGCTGTAGGTCCCACCGGAGAAGCGCACCCGGCCGCTTCCCCGGCCAGCCAGTTCTAGAATCTCGGCCCGGCCGGCCACGGCGGCCACCGGCATCCCACCTCCCATCGCCTTGCCAAAGGTGGCCAGGTCCGGCCGGATACCGTAGAGGGCCCCGGCGTCGCCGGCCCGGAAACGGAAACCGGAGATGATCTCGTCGAAGATGAGCACGACGCCGTAATGCTCCGTAAGGCGGCGGGCCTCCTGGAGATACTCACGCCGTGCCGGGATAAAGCCGCCGGCCCCGATGAACGGCTCGACGATAAAGCAGGCCAGGCGATCCCCCAACCGACGAAAGGCCTGTTGCAGCGCCTCTACATCGTTGAAACGGGTGACATGGATGTCGGCAACCTGTTCGGGGGAAAGCCCTTCGCTATCGGGCTGTTCGTAGCCCTGGCGAAACTCGACGCCCTTGAGTCCCCAGGGTTGGGCACCGTGCCAGCCGCCGCCTACCTTGAGCACTAGCCTTCGCCCGGTGAAAGCGCGTGCCAGCAGGATGGCGTACATCGTGGCCAGGGAGCCGCTGGTGGTAAAGCGGACCCGCTCGCACCCGGTCTGCCGGCAGAGGATCTCGGCCACCTCGATCTGCAGAACATCGGTCATGCCGCTCAGAAGCCCCCAGCCGGAGCGAAAGGATGCAGCCAGGGCCGTGGTGACGACCTCCGGGTTGTGCCCCAGGACGTTGGCAAAATGCCCCTGCCAGAGGTCGAGGATGTCGTGTCCGTCCCCATCCTGGAGCCAGCCTCCTCTGGCGCTCACGATGCGCGGCGGAAAAGGCCAGACCAGGCGCGGGTTGTGGCTCCCACCGTCCACCATCACCCGTTGGGCCCGTTCCTGGAAGGCGGCAGAACGGGGCGAACGACGGGCATACTCCTCGGCCAGAGCCTGCATCAGACGGGTATGGTCTCTTTTCATTGGGCCTCCTCTGGGTCGAAACGCCCTACTACAGGCCTTGATGAAGCCGATTTGCATTTTAGCGGGTTTTGTGGTAAAATACAAATAGAACCCTGCCGTGCCCGTAATTGCCGGCAAAAGTTCTGAGCCAACACATACGACATTGGGAGACAGTCCCTGACGGGGTTGCGTAGACTGGGCAGGCAGGGCCTGACCCAGGAATGCAAAACCGCCATACCGGCTCCCACCTGGGTGAGAACTCAGGTTTAGAACTCGACCGGCATACGGCATGGTGGGGTTTTCGTATGCTCCTGAGAGGACGGCCGGCATGGTTTATCTCTTTCACGGCGAGGACCTCGTTGCCGCCGAGGAGGCCCTGGAACGCCTGCTGCGTGAAAAGATCCCGTCGGAACGTGAACTGGCCGTAAGCCGCCTGGATGGAGAGACGCTGACCCCGGGTGTCCTGATCGAGCATTGCCAGGCCCTTCCCTTTCTTACCCCATACCGCGCCGTGATCGTGGAAGGGTTGGGGAAACGGCTGGAGCAAAAAGAAGGGGAATTTCTTTCCCACCTGCGCGATTTCCTCCCTCACCTGCCCTCGACCACGCTACTTATCTTCCGGGAACGGGTCCGCCTGGCCGCCACCCATCCCCTGGTGGTCCTGGTTCGGCCGCTGGGCGAGGTGCGGGAGTTTGTGCCGCCCAGGGGACACGACCTTTCGCTCTGGATCGCCCAGGAGGTGCGACGGCAGGGGGCCGAGATCACCCCGGCAGCCTGCGACCTCCTGGCCTCGACCGTCGGGACGGACACGGCCGTGCTGCGCCACGAGGTGGAAAAACTGGTCATCTACGTCGGCCCGCAGGGGAAGATTGACGAGCGTCTGGTGGCCGAACTGGCCAGCGAGGCCTGCCTGAGCGACATCTTTGCCCTGGTGGACGCCATCGGCCAGCGACGGCGGGCCCGGGCCATGCTCGAACTGCGTCGTCTGCTCCAGGCCGGCCGACACCCCCTCTACATCCTGAGCATGATCGTGCGGCAATTTCGCCTTCTCCTGGAGGTCAAGGGGCTTCCGCCCGGAGAACGCCGGCCCGAGCAGGTGGCCCGCGCCCTGGGCCTTCACCCCTTTGTGGCCGGGAAGGTGGTGAACCAGGCCCAGAATCTCCGGCGCGAGGAGTTGCAGCGGATTTACGGCCGCCTGGTCGAGGTGGAGCGGGAAATCAAGACCGGCCGGCGCGACGGCGAGGTGGCCCTGGAACTGGCGGTTGTGGAAGTGACGGGCCCGCAGGAAATTGGTCCTGCGGGCTGAGTGTAGCCGGAAAAAGCCTCCCCGATGGGAATCCGGCGGAGAATCAGGCGGCCGGAGGCGTGGGGCGAAAAGCGTTGTTGTAACGTCGGACCAGGCGGGACTTGCGCCGGGCGGCGTTGTTGCGGTGCAGAACGCCCTTTTCGGCCGCCTTATCCAGGGCGCTGATAGCGTTGCCGACAGCCTGGCTGGCCAGTTCTGCGTTGCCGGCCTCGATCAGGGCCCGGGCCTTTTTGATAAGCGTCTTGACCCGAGAGCGAATCATCTGGTTGCGCCGCCGCCGGCGCTCCGCCTGGCGAATCTTTTTCAGGGCAGAACGAGTATGGGCCATCGAGTCTGTATCCTCCTTACAGGTGTGTTCCGATGAAAAAGCAGAGCGAATTATACCCGGAAACGATGAAAAGCGCAAATCGCCGTCGCTGGCTCGTCGGCTTGGGGTTGCTCCTGCTCCTGGCGGCCGGCCTCCTCCTTTATTTCCTTCTCCGTTCCCCCGAGCCCCCCTACGTCGTGGTCCGGCGGGGGACCATCCGGGGCACCGTGAACGCTTCCGGGGAGGTAGTTTCGGCCCGCCAGGCGGTCCTCGCCAGCCGCATAAGTGGGCTGGTGGAAGAAGTGCCGGTGAAGGTGGGACAGGAGGTAGTCACCGGGACCCTTCTGGTCCGCCTTTCCACCGAAGGCCTCGATGTTCGGCTCGAGGAGGCCCGCCTGCGGCTGGAGATCGCCCAGTTGCGGCTGGAGGAGGCCCAGAAGGGGGCTTCGCCGGAGGAGATCGCCGCCGCCCAGGCGGAACTGGAGGCGGCCGAGGCCCGGCTGGCCCGGCTTCAGGCCGGCGCCCGGCCCGAGGAGGTGACCGTGGCCCGGCAGGAGGTGGTGCAGGCCGAAGCGGCCCTGAAGCAGGCCCGGGAGTCCTCGGCCGTGGCGGTAGAGAGCGCCCGGCTGAACTGGGAAATCTCCGCCAATGCCCTGCGCAACGCCCAGGACGCCTACAGCCGCATCTACTGGGAAAACGAACGCCTGCGGCAACGGGGCATTCCCCTCTCCCAGGAACAGCAAGATGCCGAGACATGGGCCTGGCGGCAGGTGGAGGACGCCGAAGACGCCATGGAACAGGCCCGGCTGGCCTATGAACGGGCCCTCCAGGAGCAGGAGACGGCGGTGACCACGGCCCAGGCCCGTCTGACCGCGGCCCGGGTCCGCCTGCAGGAGTTGCTGGCCGGCCCAGGCGAAGCCGAACGGGCCGAGGCCGAGGCCCGGGTGGCTCAGGCCCGGGCCGCCCTGGCCCGGCTTCAGGCCGGTTCGGACTCGACCGAGGTGCAGATTCTGGAGCGCGAAGTTCTCCTGGCCCAACTGGCGGTGGAGGAGGCCCGTTCCGCACTGGACAAGGCCAACGTCCGGGCTCCTTTTGCCGGCATGGTCGTCGAGATAGTGGCGAAGGAAGGAGAGATGGTGGGGGCTTATTCCGGCTTGGTCCGGCTGGCCGATCAGCACCGGCTCCAGATTCGGGCACGCATTGATGAAATTGACGTGGGCTGGGTGGCACCGGGCCAGGCAGTGACCGTGACGCTGGACGCCTTTCCCGGCCGGCCGCTGCGGGGGACGGTGCAGGAGATCGCCCCGGCGGTGACCATAGAGCGGGGCACCCCCTACTACCAGGCGATCGTCGTCCTGCAACCACCGATCGCGGTCACCCTGCGCCTGGGCATGGCCGCCAGCCTGACCATCGTCACCGTGGAGAAAAGCGATGCCCTGCTCATCCCGCGGCCGGCGGTGGAGCGCATCGGAGAGGGGTATTACGTGACGGTGCTGCGGGAAGGAAAGAACGAGCAGGTGCGGGTCACCCTGGGCGTGGCCGATCCGCAATATTATGAGGTGCTTTCCGGCCTGATCGAAGGGGATCGGGTGCTGCTGCGCCAGTAGACGCCAGGCCCGTCAGCAGATTTTGCCGCCGAGGGGCGCCGCTTCCAGTAGCCGGTGGAAAGTGGCAGGCGAACGACCCCGACAACCATCTGCCCGAGGGGCGGGTTTACCCCGCTCCCAAGCGGTGGCAGGTCTCCCACAGGCAGGCAGAGTAGCCGGGAGTCCGGGAACGTCGTCCGGCTCGCCACCGGAATCCCCGCTCCTGGGTGTCGGGGCAGGTTCAGGCCGTGGACATGCCTGCGCTCGAAGGCGGCTCCTCGCCCATCAGGAAGCGGTGGATGTCGGCCGCAGCGCGCTTGCCGGCTCCCATGGCGCTGATGACGGTGGCTGCCCCGGTGACAATGTCCCCGCCGGCCCAGACACACTCCTTGGTGGTCCTGCCGGTGACCTCGTCGGCCACGACGGTGCCGTGGCGGGTACGTTCCAGGCCCTCCACCCCCTGGAAAATGAGCGGGTTAGGGCTGGTGCCGATGGCGATGACGACAAGGTCGAATTCCAGCGTGAATTCGGAACCGGGCACGGGAATCGGCCGGCGCCGGCCCGAGGCGTCCGGCTCGCCCAACTCCATGCGGATGCACTCCATCGCTCTGACCCAGTTGTGCTCATCGCCCAGGATGCGCACCGGGTTGGTCAGGAGGTCGAAGACGATGCCCTCCTCCTCGGCGTTCTCCACCTCCTCGGCCCGGGCCGGGAGTTCGGCCCGCGAGCGGCGGTAGACGATGTGCACCTCCTCCGCCCCCAGGCGCAGGGCACAGCGGGCCGCATCCATCGCTACATTTCCTCCGCCGACCACGGCCACGCGGGAACGGCGCTTGATCGGCGTGGCGTACTCCGGGAAGAGGTAGGCCTTCATGAGGTTAATGCGGGTGAGGAACTCGTTGGCGGAATAGACCCCGTTCAGGTTCTCCCCGGGAATGCCCAGGAACTGGGGCAGGCCGGCCCCGGTGCCCAGGAAGACGGCGTCGTACTGCGCCAGGAGTTCGTCCAGGGAGTACAGTTTGCCGATGACCGTGTCCAGGCGAATCTCCACCCCCAGTCTTTTGACGTAATCCACCTCGGCCTGGACGATGCGCTTGGGCAGGCGAAACTCGGGGATCCCGTACATGAGGACGCCGCCGGGGGCATGAAGCGATTCGAAGATGGTGACGGCGTGGCCCAGGCGGGCCAGGTCGGCGGCGCAGGTCAGGCCGGCCGGCCCGCACCCCACCACGGCCACCTTTTTCCCCGTCGGGGGAGGAATTTCGGGCGTCGTCACCCCGTGGGCCAGTTCCCAGTCGGCCACAAAGCGCTCCAGCCGTCCGATCGCTACCGGTTGCTGCTTCTTGCCCAGCACACAGGTCATCTCGCACTGCGTTTCCTGAGGACAGACCCGCCCGCAGATGGCCGGCAGGTTGTTCCTCTCCTTGAGTTCGCGCACCGCCCGCGGCAGGTCCCCTTCCCGCAGGGCCAGGATAAACTCCGGAATCTTGACCTCGACCGGACAACCCTGTACGCAGTACGGCTTTTTGCACTGTAGACAGCGTTCGGCTTCGGCCAGGGCCAGTTCCATCGTATAGCCCAGGGCGACCTCGTCAAAGTTATGCGCCCGCACCTTCGGGTCCTGGCGGGGCATTTCCTGGCGTTCGCGCTTCACAGCCATCTTCGTCTCCTTTGACGTGTTTTGTGTTACGTGTTGCGTGTTACGTGTTACTTATCACCGGCCCCCAGCAGGCCGACCAGTGGGGACAGCATCGCCTTGAGGTTGGCGGCAAAGGTGCCCACCTGGGTATCTTTCAGCGGGATGGATACCGGGATGGACAGACGCACCGGGATGGTGGTGCTCATGACCACGTCCTGGGTGAAGGTGATGGGCAGTTCCATACCCTCCGGCAGGACGATGTCGGCGACGCCGCTGATATAGCCGCCCTGCAGATACATCGTAACGGTCGCCCGGGAGACCGGCGAGGTCGAGGTCGTGCGCACGGGGATCGGCCCCCGCAGTTGGATGGCCACGCCCTGGACGTCCATAGATTGATCCACCGGGACAACCGTCTCGATGACGGCGTTCTCCAGCCCGTCCAGTTCGGCCATCACCTGGCCCAGGACAGGGCGCAGGAGAACGACCAGGGCGATCAGAACGGCGATGGTGGCAAGGTTGAAAAGGAAGGAGAAGACGACGGCGATGCGGTAAAAGAGCGGCATTCGGACTCTGTCCATCCCGACCTCCTTTCGGTCGGCGGAATCACGAGACGGCACAGGCGTTCTCGCGTTCCCACTTTTCCAAGGCGAGTTTTTCCTCTTCCAGGTATTGCCGCTGCCGTTCCAGAAGGAGATCCCAATCCACCAGGTGGCCGTCAAAGTCGGGGCCGTCCACACAGGCGAAGCGGGTCTTGCCGTCCACGGAGATGCGGCAGGCGCCGCACATGCCGGTGCCGTCCACCATGATGGAGTTGATGCTCACGATCGTCCTGACCCCAAAGGGCTGGGTCGTCTTGCTGGCGAACTTCATCATGATGGCCGGCCCGATGGCAAAGACCAGGTCAACGGGACGGCCGCTTTCCAGGATCTCCTTGAGCGGGGCAGTTACCAGAGCGTAGCGCCCGTAGGAGCCGTCGTCGGTGCAGACGATGAGTTCATCGCTGACGGCCCGCATCTTCTCCTCCCAGAAGAGGAGGTTCTGACTGCGGGCGCCAATGATGGAAATGACCGTATTCCCGACCTCGTGCAGGGCGTGGGCGATGGGATAGATCGGGGCGATGCCCACGCCGCCGCCGACGCAGATGACGGTGCCGCAATGTTCGATTTCGGAAGGCCGGCCGAGCGGCCCCACCAGGTCCAGGATGCTTTCGCCGGTCTGGAGCCTTCCCATCTGCTTTGTCGAGGCCCCGACCTCCTGGACGACCAGCGTGATGGTGCCCTTTTCCCGGTCGTAATCGGCGATGGTTAGGGGAATCCGTTCCCCCCGCTCGTCCAGGCGGACGATCACGAACTGCCCCGGCTGCGCCTTGCGGGCAATCTCCGGGGCCTCCATCACAAAGAGCCGGAGGACCGGGGTGAGGTCCTCCTTGTGCAGAATTCTGAACATCGTCACCTCCACATCGAGTTTCCGATGAACCGCCCCGCCCTTGGGGCAATTTGAACGCTATCATAGCACAGGGTTGGGGAAAAAACAAATTTTGATGGCCCGACGCCCCATTTGCAGGTGGGCGGAGGGCCTCACGACCTTAACTTCCCCGCCGGACGATTCTTTCCGGGGACACCCGGTTTGAACGTCCGGGATAGGTTCCCGGAAGCGCGGTCATGGCCGGCGGGTTGCCTGTTATCCGGCCCTATGGTAGAATGGGGGCGACCGAGATGGAGGATTCGGATGGATGGCGTGCTTGCGTTCTGTGGAGGGTTACTTCTGGCCGCGCCGGCCGGCCTGAACCCTTACCTGCCCCTGCTCTTTCTTTCCGTCATGTCCCGGCCGGGGGGCTTTTTCCGGCCGGTCTCTCCTTTCGAGTTCCTGGGCGAGACCTGGTGCATTGCCCTGTTTGCCCTGCTTTTTCTCTTTCACATCCTCTCGGACAAGGCCTTTGTTCCCGGTGAGGCCCTCCTCACCCCCCTCCGGGGCCGTACTCGGCGGGACTGGATAGGCTTTTTCCACAACCTGGGGCTGATTGTGCTGGGGCCGCTGGGGGCAGCGCTGGTGATGCTAGCGAGCAACCGGACCTTTCCGCCGTCCTGGTTCCTACTGCCTCCCATGCTGGGCATCCTTCTGGCTGCCCTTCTCTATGCCGGAAAGCGATCGCTCCGGCATCGTCTGGCCGGCCGCTGGGGACCTTTGACGAACATTTTGCTGAGCCTGGGGGAGGACGTTCTGGTCGTCCTCTCCTGCCTGGCCGGCCTGCTCCTTTTGCGCTAACGTCTCTGTCATCTCCCTGTAATCTTGCCGTCCATAGCGCTCCGGAGCGGCCTGTATACTTTTTTGTACGCCTATCACCTGGAAAACCGACGATGGAACCGTCCGAACTGGCAACCGAATTCATCCTCTTTTGCCTGAAGCGGCGGCCGGCCCGCTGGCCCGAGATTTACGACGAGATGTGCTGGGTGGCCGGCCGGCGTCTCTTTCGCGGCCTGGGTTACGAGGACCTCTCTCGCGAGGGCCTCTCCCTTGCTCTGACCGGCCTTCCCCAACTTCGCCGCCTGGTGGAGGAAGTTTCCGCCCGTCTCAGTGCGTAGGTTCCCCCGGAATCAGCCGTCCAGGGAACGGACGATCTCTGGCAATTGCCGGAGGTCGCCCTGGAAGTCCACCCCGTCCGGAGGGCCGGCCGTTTCCCCGACGAGCATGGTGTACATCCCCATCGCCTTCCCGGCCAGCAGGTTGCGCACGTTATCCTCGATGAGCAGGCATTCGGGGCCGGAAGCCGGGAGGCATTCCAGGAGGATGCGGTAGGCCTCGGGATCGGGCTTGCAATGGAAGCGCAGGGAGTGGATGTCAAAGATGCGCCGAAAGTGGTGGGCGCAACCCAGGACCTGGAGCACCTGGCGGGCGTGGGCAGTCGTAGCGTTGGTGAAGATCACCTTTTCCTGGGGAAGCGTGCTCAACACGGTTTCCAGCGTCGGGTCGGGCCGCAGGTAAGCCGAGACGTCCACATCGTGGACAAAGGAAAGATAATCCTCCGGGTCGACCCGGTGGTGAATCTGCAGGCCGCGCAGGGTGGTGCCATACCGTTCATAGTAGGACTGGCGCAGGGGAAGGACCTGCTCGGGGGGGATGCCCAGGCGCTCCTGGAGGTACAGGTTGATGCGCCGGCCGATCTCGCGGAAGAGGCCGGCCTGCGCCGGGTAGAGGGTCTCGTCCAGATCGAACACCAGAAAGCGCACCATCGTCTCAAAGTTCTTCCAAAGACTCCTGAATTTCCTTCAATTCTGCTTCCGTCAACCCCCACAACTGCGCCGCCAGACGGTCAATCTCCGCCTCTATTTCCCGCACCCGCGCCGCATCCCCGGCCGCCGTGGCTTCGTGGGCCTGCCGGGACAGGGCCGCCAGTTGGCAATGGACGGGATTGGACGGGTCATAGCGGGGGACACGAATCCGCTCAACAATCTTCGGTGAAGCAATGCCGCCACCACCGCCTGAATACGAAGAGATAGCAGCAAAATCAGCAGGCCTAGAGTTGAAACACGCGCAGAAGAAATGCGCTTCCTCAGCATTATCGAAACCGACTAGTGAAATGTTGTGCTCAGGCACAATCACTTTGCCACTCTCATCATTGCTGATCACTGCTGACACCAATGATGGAGAAATCCAGGGCCACACCACCTTATACGGCGCAAAGGTGTAATCGCCCACATCAAACACCGAGTAGAATGGATCGGTCTCCCGGAAGTAGCGCCGGTAGCCCGATCGGCTGCGAAGAGCGGCCTCAAAGGACT
>DAOUAK010000120.1:0-3115 GCA_034433695.1 Chloroflexia bacterium | reverse complement strand
TCCACCCGGGTGGAGGCGTCGGGCACGGCCGGCCACGCCTCCACGTTTCCGGCCCGGTCGCGGGCGCGGGAGCGGAAGAAGTAGGTATGGTCGTGCTCCCCGCCGGTAAAGGTGGCCGAGGTCTGGGTGGTCTGGGTGAGCCAGGTGGTCCAGCCCTGGGCGGGGTCGGTGCAGGCATCGCGGCAGAGTTGGATGTCGTAGGAGGCGATGCCGGAGGGAGCATCCGTACCCTGCCAGGAGACGGTGAAGGTGGCCCGGCTGTAGGGGGGCAGAGGGTTGACCTGGGAGGTCGGGGGCAGGAGGTCCACGGTGGTGAAGGCGTCGTAGTCGGGGTTCTGCGGCCAGGGCTCGACGTTGCCGGCCCAATCGGCGGCGCGGGAGCGGAAGTAGTAGGTGTGGCCGTGTTGCACACTGGTGAAGGTGGCGAAGAACGGTATCGGGTAATGCAGCCAGTCCGTCCACTGGCCTCCCAACCCATCACGGTACTGCACGAGGAACTCCTGGATGCCGGACCGGTCGTCGCGACCGAACCAGGTCACGCCAAAGGGAGCATTGCGATAGGCCGATAAGGGAGCCACATACGACTGGGGGGGCGTAGTATCCCGGGGGACAGGTGTCGGTGTGGGGGAAGGAGTGGGGGTTGGAGGTGGAGGAGGGGTCGGGGGAGGATAGGAGAGTGGTCCTGGGGTAGGGGGCAGGCCTCCTTCCCCCGGAGGTGGATAGGCGGAAGGCGGGAGAGGTAGGGTAGGAAGTCCCAGCGGGCCGGAGCGGTTTTTCATCACGCCGGCCAGAAAGGTGCAGTGGCCCAGCCGACACGGGTCATAAGGATGGTTGAAGACGAAATCATGGATGGCCGTCTCCAGACTGGTGTCTTTGATCGCGTACGGATAACTTCCACTACCTCCACAGGGATTCCCTCCTGCGTTCGGCCAATGGTAAGGAGCGATGATACTGGCCCCGCAGTTATACAGATTTTCGAGAGCCCGGTAATTGAGGTCATACCCAGGATCCTCGCAATCCCAGTCTATCGTGTTCCACTCGAAGAAGCCCCAGCGGTAGCGGTTGTCCTGCCCATCGGCCAAATCCCGCACCTGACGGAAGAAGTCGATGTAATGGGCTTCGTCCCAGCCGCAGCCCTCTCTATCACATGTTGCCATGCTCGCTGCCTGAAGATCGTAGGCGGTCAGGCCAACTTGGCCGTTGGCCACCTGGGCGGTCCAGATCGGGCTGCAGTAGTGGCGCTCCTCGGGTTCCGGGTCAGACGCCTGATGGGTGAACACCAGATCGGGAGGGAAGCCCTCGGAAGCGGTACACGCCCCGTCGCCCAGAGGACAAGGCCATCGATGGTCCGTGTTCTCGTGGGTCGAGCAGGTAGTCCAATCCACCACCCGCTGAACCCACTTCCGGACAATGTTCTGCCGGAACTCTGTCCAGGCATCGATATAGTTCTGGTTGTAAGGCACAGGGCTTGTCTGGGGTTTGTAGACACACTTCCAGGGCTTATAGCCGGGCACATTGTACTGACATACAGGAGGGTTATTCTGGACAGAATATCCGTCCCCGAAGTGATCGGGAGAACCGGCTGCGTGGTCAGCGTACCAACCCTGAAGGCTGGTCCCCATTGTATCATTGAACTCCTGCATGTTCCCACCGAAGCGTTCGAGCATCTCATCGGCGAAATCGTGTCGCATACCGCCGGTGCAGTACTTGGGCTCTGGGGCCGGACTGATAGCACACCGGGTTGGATATTGTCCTCGATAGTCAAATTGGTCCTGGTAATCGAAAGGAACTTGCTTGTCCCAGGGGTTGTAGTTACAGGGAGACCCGCCGCAATTGGTGTAAATTTCCAGATCCGGGTGAGCGGCGTAAAGCGAACTCATGGCGATCTCCGAGTCCAGGCTGATGCCGACGAGCAGATACCCCTTGGAACCTTGCCGAAAGTTGTTCAGCCAGCAGATGGCTTCCTTCAGGTTGCGTTCTTTGTAGTGCTGGAATTCCCGGTTCAGGATCCAGTTCAGGTCCGGCGAAGTGAGGTCAATGTCCGAGGGTGAGATGACCTGAGGGGGATTCCGGTTTTCGTCGTACCAGGGGAGCGGGGTGCTGCGCGGATCGTCCGGATTGGGCAGGTGCATGTTGTTTTCGGCCCTTTCCAGGAGATGGGAAATCAACTGGCCGTATCCCGGCCATCCTGCGCCGGCCCATTGCTGGCCGTTCAGGTGAATGAGGACCGGGGTGTCGGTGGCGGCGGCTATGGCCAGAACGTAGCGCAGGATGTTCTCGTTGAAATGGTAATCGTTATTTGGGTCCACGAATCCCAGGTAGAAGATGGGCACGGAAAAGCCGATCGTAACGTTCGGATTGCTGTACCGGGCCCCCAACCGTTCCTTCATATCCTGGAGGTCAATGAGGTCCTGGTTTCCTCCCGGCTGCCAGCAACTTGCGGGGCAGTTCAGCGGGCCCTGACAGCCACAGCAGAGGGTATACCAGTCGTTTTCCCCCGAGCCACATCCGGATTCGTTTTGCCCGAAGTCGGTGATCGGCATGATGTAGAAGGTGCCGGCATGGGGAGAGCGTTCTGTAGGACAGTAAGGATACGGCTCCGTGGGTGGTGCTGTAACTTGGGAGGACGAATACATCTGCCTCCAGGTGGAGCCATCATACTCCCATAGATCGCCCAATCCTGACCCCGTCGCTCCGGTGCCTCCGTAGAGCACCGTACGGCCCCGGGTCGCGTCGTAGACCATCGCATGACCCCAACGTGGTGGGGGAGAAACAGGAGGATCAACCCGCCGCCAGGTCGTCCCGTCGTATTCCCAGGTGTCGTTGAGCACCTCTCCCCCGACCGCGCCACCGAAAAGCACGACCTTCTTCCGGGAGGTATCATAGACCATGGCGTGCCCGGCCCGAGCCGAGGGAGACTGGGTGGGGGTGATGAGATGCCAGTCCTGCCCATCGTATTCCCAGGTGTCGGAAAGATGGATAACGCCCGGTGGGGGTCCCCCATAGCCGCCGAAGAGCACCGTCACCTGGCGATCCGAATCGTAAGCCAGGCCGAGGAAGGCCCGACGGGGTGGGGTGTGGGGGGTGTCCACCTTCCTCCAGACGAGGCCTTCAT
>DAOUAK010000119.1:0-6234 GCA_034433695.1 Chloroflexia bacterium | reverse complement strand
GGGGGGGCCGGGGCCCGGACCTCCGGCGGCGGGATGTCCCCGTCGCGCAGGGTCCGGTAGGCGTGGCGCAGGAGGGCCAGAGCCTGGCGCACCCGGGCCTGGCGGGCCGAAAGGATCAGGTGGCCATAGTTATCCAGGAGTTCGGCCAGGCGGGTCAGGAGTTCGGGGGGGAGGCCCAGGGGCTGGGCCTGGGTCTGCCACTGGCGGAAATGGGTTTCCAGGCCGGCCGGAGCCACCGTATCGGCACATCCGGCCCGCTCCTCTGCGGAGAGGAGCCGGCCCAGGACGGCCAGGTGCTCCAGTTGCTGCTTCCGACGTTCCGGTTCCATCGCCGGTCCCCTCAATCCTGCCCGAAAGGGTGAACATATTATACCACGAAACCGTTCGAGAGACCAAAGTCGCAGACGGCCGGCCCCGGATCCGTTATGATAAAAACAAAAAAAGGAGGTTGACCATGGGCGAGTATCTCACCAACCGTGAAAAGCGCAAAGAAATCCTCAAGGGGTTGATCCGGCAACTGCACGAGGGGAAGACGGTCGAAGAGGTCCGGGACGACTTTGCCCGCCTTCTCCAGCAGGTTGGGGCGAGCGAACTGGCCGAGGTCGAGCAGGCCCTGATCGCCGAGGGCGTGCCCGATAGCGAGATCAAGCGGCTCTGCGACGTCCACGTGGCCGTCTTCCGCGAGGCGCTGGATGCCCAGGCCCGTCCGGAGGCGATCCCCGGCCACCCGGTGCATACCTTCCTGGCCGAGAACGTCGCCTGCGCCCGCGTCCTGGACGACCTGCGGGCCGCCCTGGAGGCCCTCAAGTCCGATCCGTCCCCCGAAAACCTGGAGACGGCCCGCCGTCGTCTGGAGGAACTGCGCCGTTACGAAAGGCATTATTTGCGCAAAGAAAATATCCTCTTTCCCTTCTTGGAAAAACACGGCTTTTCCGGCCCCTCGCGGGTGATGTGGGCCATCCATGATGACATCCGGGCCAGTTGGAAGGCGCTGGCGGGGGTGCTGGAAAACCCGCCGGCCGATCCTGCCCTCCTGCGTTCCCGGGTGGATGGGACCTTTTTGCCGCTGGACAAGATGATTCGGGAGATGTTCTACAAAGAGGAAAACATCCTGTACCCCACGGCGCTGGAGATGTTGAGCCACGAGGAGTGGCTGGACATCCGCCGGCACGAGGCCGAGATCGGCTATGCCTACGTGGAGGCAGGCAACCAGTGGCCGCCCGAGGCCCCCGTGGGCGCCGTCCAGATGGAGCCTCCAATCGAGGCGCCCGGGCTGTTGCGCCTGAACACCGGCGCCCTGACGCTGGAGGAGATTAACCGCCTCTTTGCCCACCTGCCGGTGGACATTACCTACGTGGACCGGGAGGACCGGGTGCGCTTCTTCTCGCAGACGAAGGAGCGCATCTTCCCGCGTTCGCCGGCTGTCATCGGGCGCAAGGTGCAGCAGTGTCACCCGCCGGCGAGCGTCCATCGCGTCCAGCGCATCCTGGACGACTTTCGATCCGGCCGGCGGGACCGGGCCGAATTCTGGATTCAGATGCGCGGGCGCTTCATCTACATCGTCTACTATGCCGTCCGGGACGAAAAGGGCGAGTACCAGGGCACGCTGGAGGTCACCCAGGACATCGGGCATCTGCGGGAACTGGAGGGGGAGCGGAGGCTGCTGGAGGAATAATTCCCCGGGAGAAGGTCCTGGGAGGCCCGGTTTACGGTGCGACGGCCGGCCTGTGCCGTAAGAAGCGGGCCAGTTCCGCCAGCACCGGCGTGCCCTCCTGGGGGCGCTCGCGGCCGTAGAGTTCGACCGCCCGGCTCCAGGAAATCTGGAGGTGGCGGCGGGCGCGGGTGATACCGACGTAGAGCAGGCGCAGCCGCTCGGCGATCGTCTCCAGGTTGGCCTGGCGGGTCGCCTGGAGGGCGTCCTGGGGGGCATCGGGGTCGCCCATGAGTCCCCGCAACTGGGCCTGCACCGTGGCGGTGGGGTTCCCGCCCAGTTCCGGATAACTCCCCAGGAAGGCCTGCTCCAGGTCGTGGGGCACCCAGAAGCGGTCGATGCCGGCCAGACAGACGAAATCCCATTCCAGCCCTTTGGCCCGGTGCTGGGTGGCGACGGTGATGCGGCCGGGTCTGGGGGTAAAGCCCAGGTCGTCCTCGCCCAGGCCGATAAAGCGGCGCTTTCCCCGGGCGATGCGCTCCAGTTCCTCGGCCAGGTCGGGAAGGCGCAGGGTGGGGTCGGTTTCGGCCCGGTGGCGCAGATAGGCGGCGATCTGCTGGGCCGTGGCCAGGTCGGCCGGCCGCGAAAAGACCTCCGAGGCCAGGAGCAGCACCCACTGCTCGATCGGAAGGGGGGCGGCCAGGAGCGCACGGCGGAGGAGGTCCAGAAACGGAGCGAGGACCTCCAGATCCTGGGGGGAAGCCCGGCCGGCCGGAAGGGCCTGCAAGGGCTCCTCCCCCACGTCCGGGAAGAGGAGCACCTCCGGACGGTGACAACTGCGCAGGAGGCGGAAGAGGCGCGGCCGGTCTTCCCCCTCCGGGAGGGCCAGCCACTCCTGCTCTACCAGCGCCTCAAAGGCGCGGGCCAGTTTTTCCTGCCGATGAGGAGCGGCGGCAAAGGAAAGGAGCGCGGCCAGGACGCCGGCCACCCCCCGGGCCTGGGAGGAAGTCTCCAGGAGTTCGTCATAGGGCAGGCCCCGCGCCGAAAGCACTTCGGCCATCCGGTAGCCGACCTCGTTGGTCGGCACGAGCACGGCCAGGGTGCGCTCCGGATGGCGCCGGCGGTACTGCTCCAGGAGATGGGCCAGCCGGGGCAGTTCCTCCCCCTCCCGTCGGGCGTAGCCGCGCACATGGATGGCGACGTTGTTCTCCTCATCCGGCGGATTGGGTTGTGGATCTCCCGATGGGGTCGGCTCCATCGCCTGCCGGAAAAAGGCCCGTTCGCGCACTTCCGGCAAGGGGTGACGCTCGCAGACCCACTCCACCAGGTAGTTGGCCAGGGCCATAATGCGGGGGGCGCAGCGTCCGGTCTGGGTCATGGAAACGGTGCGCACGCCGGGGCGTTCCATAAAGGCGCGAAAGTAGCGCGGGTGGGCGGCGGTGAAGGTGCTGGTGATGGCCTGGTTGGGGTCGCCCACGCGCACCCAGTTGCCCTGCGGCCCGGCCAGGAGGGAGAGCAACTCCTCCTGCAACGGCACGCTGTCCTGGGCCTCGTCCTCCAGGATAAAGGGCCAGCGCCGGCGCAACCGGGCCAGGAAGTCGGGGTAGCGTTCCAGAAGGTCCACCGCCCGCCAAACCAGGTCGTCGAAATCCAGCCCACCGCTGCTTTCGACGTAGGACTGGTAGAGGGCATAGATCTCGGTGGCCATGCGCAGAAAATCGAGGGGGGATGGACCGGCCACCCCCTCTTCCGGCCTCAGGGGAGGCAGACGGGATAGGATAACCTGGGGACGCCAGCGGCGGTTCTTGGCCACCTCGATGACGGCGGCGGCCATCTCGCGAAGGCGGTCCCGCCAGAATTGCCGGGCTTCGGCGCTATCTTCCTCCAGAAGGACCTCCCAGACCTCCGGATGCCCCTCCAGCCACTGTTCCAGGGCATGTTCCAGGAAAGTCTGGCCGGTACGTTCGTCCAGGACGGGAAAATCGGGGACGGCGCCGGCCAGGCCGGGATGCTCCAGGACGATCTCGCGGGAGAGGCTGTGCAGGGTACGCACCTCGTAGCGCCCCCGGCGCACCCCCTCTTCCTCCAGCCGGGTGGCGATGGCATGGGCCAGGTTGTCCACCGCCGAGTTCATATAGGTGACCACCAGGACGGCACTTTCCTCGGGAAGGCCGCGGGCCAGGAGGCGGGCGGCCAGCGCGGCCAGGGTTACGGTCTTGCCGCTTCCGGGGACGGCCGAGACGGCCAGAAAACCTCCCTCATAGGCCAGCACTTCCGATTGGGCCGGGCGGGGACGGAACATCTACTTTCCCTGCGCGGACAGGTAAAAGGTCATGCTCTCCAGGGCGACCAGCGGCTCCATCTGGCGGACCCACACCCCTTCGGGCACACGCAGCGTCACCGGAGCATAGTTGAGGATGGCCCGCACTCCGGCCTGAACCAGAAGGTCGGCGACCTCCTGGGCCTTGTCCGGTGGGACGGCCAGAATGGCGATGCGGATTCCCAGTTCCGGGATGAGCCGGCCGATCTCCTCGTCGGGGTGGATGGTCAACCCGGCGATGGTGGTGCCGATCTTGCGGGGGTCGCTGTCGAAGAGGGCAACGACCTGGAAGCCTTCCCGGGCAAAGTTCTGGTAGTGGAGCAGGGCCCGTCCCAGGTTGCCCAGGCCGACGATGGCCACCGGCCAGGTCCGTTCCAGGCCGAGGATGCGTTGCAGATGCTTCAGGAGGGTTCCTACGGGGTAACCGATCCCCTGCTTGCCAAAGCCGCCGAAGAAGGAGAGGTCCTTACGAATCTGGGCCGCGGTCACATTGAGCATCTCTCCCAGGGCCCGGGAAGAAACGGTCTTCTGCCCGCGTTCCTGACAGGCGCGCAGGGCGTGGTAATACTGGGTCAACCGGCGAACGACAACATCCGGAATGGGGCGCTGGGCCATCTTTTCCTCCTTATGCTCGGCTTTGGGTTTTTACTATATAGCGAAAAGGGGGTCTTGTCAAGTGCGGCGAAGTGTGGTATAATTAAAGTAACAGGCGATCCCACGTCCCCGCAACTCGGCATAGAGCGGCCGGCGTGGGGAGGGGCAGGGGACCGACCTGCCCCGGCTGGGCCCGTGGCGCAACGGCAGCGCGAGTGACTCATAATCACTGGGTTCCAGGTTCGAATCCTGGCGGGCCCATTCCCCAGACAGGGAAGGAAAACGGTTTCCAGACCTCCACCCAACAGGATCGCGTGCGCCCTGCCCTCTTCGGATGGAATGATAGGGGCGAGGCCGGAGCCTCGCCCCTATCGCGATTTCCGACCGTCCTGGGGGGCAGGCCCTCCATCTGTCCCCCAGGTATTGCCCACTTTACGGGAAGGTATAGCCCTTGAGCGCCAGCGGCAGGTAGATGTAGTAGTAGGTCGGTCCCACCGGCCGGACGACGATGGAGTGGGTGGCCGTATCCTCGCCGCACGGCCCGGTAACCGTCAGGGTGACCGTGTAGGTGCCGGCCGCGGCGTAGGTGTGCACCGGGCTTTCCAGTGTCGAGGTGATGCCGTCGCCAAAGGCCCAGAGGTAGGCGGTGGCGTTCTGCGAGGCGTTGGTGAAGGTCACCACCAGGCCGCTTGCGGTGTAGGTGAAGGCGGCCATGGGCAGCGGCAGGACCTCGACCTCGGCGGAGTAGGTGTCGCTGCCGAAGGCGTTCGAGGCCGTGAGGACGACGGTATAGGTGCCCTCGGCCGCGTAGGTGTAGACGGGGTTCGTCTCGGTCGAAATCTCGCCGTCGCCAAAGGCCCACAGGAAGGTGAAGGGCGACGTGCCGGTGGTGGTGTTGGTAAAGACCATCGGCTCACCCAGGCAGACGGGGGCGTTCGAGACGAATCCGGCCTCCGGAGCAACCCCGACGACCAGCACGAGGCTGAAGTCATCCGTGCCGCAGTCGCCGGTGGCCCACAGCGTCACCGTGTAGGTGCCGGCCGCGGCGTAGGTGTGCACCGGGCTTTCCAGCGTCGAGGTGATGCCGTCGCCAAAGGCCCAGAGGTAGGCGGTGGCGTTCTGCGAGGTATTGGTGAAGGTCACCACCAGGCCACTTGCGGTGTAGGTGAAGGCGGCCATGGGCAGCGGCAGGACCTCGACCTCGGCGGAGTAGGTGTCGCTGCCGAAGGCGTTCGAGGCGGTGAGGGTGACGGTATAGGTGCCGACCGCCGTGTAGGTGTGCGTGGCCGTCATGCCGGAGGCCGTCCCGCCGTCGCCAAAGGCCCACTCGTAGGAGACCGGCTCCGTGCCGGAGATGAGGGTGGCGGTGAAGACCATCGGCCCGCCCAGGCAGACCGGCGAGTTGCTCGTGAAGGTGACCACCGGGGCGAAGCCGACCTCCACCACCGCGCTGAAGTCATCCGTGCCGCAGTCGCCGGTGGCCCACAGCGTCACCGTGTAGGCGCCGGCCGCGGCATAGGTGTGCACCGGGCTTTCCAGTGTCGAGGTGATGCCGTCGCCGAAATCCCAGAGGTAGGTGGTGGCGTTCTGCGATGTGTTGGTAAAGGTGACGGTGACTTCATCCACGGCGTAGGTGAAGCCGGCCATGGGCAGCGGCAGGACCTCGAAC
>DAOUAK010000118.1:0-6573 GCA_034433695.1 Chloroflexia bacterium | reverse complement strand
CTCCGCGCGAAAGGTCCCGCCCGGCGTGGGAGTAGGAGTCGGCGTGGGGGTCGGACCACCGGGGGTAGGAGTGGAGGTGGGAAGAGGTGTGTTGGTCGGAACGGGCGTGTTCGTCGGGATGGGGGTGAACGTTGGCGTGACGGTGGGGCCTCCCGGGGTATAGGTGGGGGTTGGGCTGCCGGGGGTGGGAATCAGAACCCCCGCCGGCGCGCCAGGGGGAAAGATGAAGGTATAGGCTACCGAAAGGAGGGGCATGACCACCAGGACGGCGCTCAGAAACAGCCCCAATATTTCCCAGAAAGTCCAGCGCGGAACCGGGGGACCGTTGTGGGCGCGGCTTTCCTGGGAGGTCTCTCCGGGGGCATCGTTCGCCTGCTTTTCTTTCCCCATCGGGTGCCTCCATCCCGGCGCATCACAGATGCGCCCCTACCTGGGGCCGGCCTGGCCGGAGATTTCCCGGTCAAGGCGGGCGATGACGATCAGACGCTGCGTATCATAAGCCGTACAGGTAATCAGGGTCAGGATGGGCCGGGCAGTCTGAGCCATCACTTCGACCTGGTGGGGCCAGACGCTTTTCTTTTCTTCCACGACATACCGGTAGAGGTGCGGGCCGGCGTAGAGGAGGACTTCATCTCCGGGGGAGACTTCCTCCAGGCGGGCAAAGACCCCGCCGTACAGGCCCTTATGGCCCGAGATCACCGTGTTGCCGATGGTGCCGGGGCGGGCCGTGCCGCGATGGTAGCCGGCAGCGTATTCGGCCACCTGCCAGACCCCGTTTTCGATGGTTACCTCTTTCACCGGGGTATCCAGCCCAATTGCCGGGATGACCAGGCGGGTAGGCAGGAGCGTGCCCGGTGCGGGCGATGGAACCGGAACATAAGGATTTTGCACCGGCGGAGCCGCGGACTGGGTTTCGGTGTAAGGAACAAAAGGAAGCGGGGCACTGGGCCATTCCTGAGGAGGAGAAAGGTACCCCTGCACCGGCCAAAGCGTCGCACTTCCCCGGGCTTCGGCGACTTCTCCGGTATTGCGCAGGAGGGGGCGGAGGTAGGTATCATAGAGCCAGAAGCCCACGGCCAGAATAAAGAGCACCAGGGCCACGACGATCAGGGTATCCACGACCCGGGAAAGCCCCTTTTTCAGGGCCCGGAGGAGCGGGTGAGAGGCCCGGCGGGGGCGGGCACGGGTCTGGAAGGAACGCAGGCGCGCGGCCGGCCGGCTCAGCCACTTTTCCTGGGGGGCCGAGGTGGATTCCCGGACCGGAACTTCCGGTCGGAAAACGGTCTCGCCCCGAGGGGGAGGGCGTCCTGGGCGAAGCAGACCATCCGGTGCAAGCGGTTTCATGGCCTCCGCCGCGGCCGGCCCGGAAGAAAGAGGAGAAAGTAAGCGCAACCCCTCTACAGCCTCCTGCCGCCGGCGGCGCAGGAGAAGTTTCTCCAGTTCGGCCGAGGTCAAACCCTTATCGGTCATATCTATAGATTTCTCGGTAGCGCCATACCTTCCCCTATCCTATCACATTCGGCATCGAATTGCAACCTAAATCTCCAGATAGTCGCGCAGTTTCTTGCTCCGGGTGGGATGGCGCAGTTTTCGCAGCGCCTTGACCTCGATCTGGCGGACGCGTTCCCGGGTGACCCCAAAGGCCTCGCCGACCTCTTCCAACGTGCGGATGCGGCCGTCGGTCAAGCCGAAGCGCATCGAGAGTACCTCCCGTTCCCGCTCGTTCAGGGAGTCGAGCACCTGGCGCAACTGTTCCCGCAGGAGTCGGCGCGAAGCCTCGTCATCCGGCTCGCGTACTTTCTGATCCTCGATAAAGTCCCCCAGGTGGCTCTCCTCTTCCTGCCCCACCGGCGTTTCCAGGGAGACCGGCTCCATGGCCGTTTTGAGGATGGCCATCACCTTTTCCAGCGGCAAATTGACCGCGTCGGCCAGTTCCTGCGGGGTGGGGTCGCGGCCCAGGGTTTGCTGGAGGCGGCGGGAGGTACGGGCCAGGCGGTTTATAAGTTCGACCACGTGAACCGGGATGCGAATTGTGCGGCCCTGGTCGGCCAGGGAGCGCGTGATGGCCTGCCGGATCCACCAGGTGGCGTAGGTGCTGAACTTGTAACCTTTGGAATAGTCGAACTTTTCCACGGCCCGCAGGAGGCCCATATTTCCTTCCTGGACGAGGTCTAAGAGCGACATGCCCCGGCCGATATACCGCTTGGCCACACTGACGACCAACCGCAGGTTGGCTTCGATCAGACGCCGCCGGGCCTCTTCCCCCCGGCTCACCAGCGCCTCCAGTTCCTCCCGGCTCAAGGTGCGGTTGGGGCTGAGCGCCTGCATACTGCGCTGTCCGTACCGGACCAGGGCCTCGCGGCTTCGGCGTTCTTCCGGCGTCATGCGCTTTTCGGGGGGCAGGAGGTCATCGGCCTGGAGGGCTTCCAGGGCTTCCAGCCCCAGGAGGGCCTCTCCGGCCAGTGTCGCTTCGGAAATGTGCTGGGCCAGGCGGAGTTCTTCCTCGGGCGAAAGGAGCGGCACCCGGCCGATTTCCTGGAGGTACAGGCGCACCGGGTCGTCCACACTCGCTCCTTCCGCTTCGGGCCGCCGCCGGATGGCTGCGGCCTCGGCGATGGGGTGGGGCACAGCCGGGGCCTCGTCCAGCACCTCCACGCCGGCCTCGAACAGTTCGGCGTAGATTTCGTCCAACTGGCCGAGTTCGTTCTCCGGCCGGGGCAGGGCCTGGAGAATCTCCTCGGTCGTCACATAGCCCCGCTCCTTGCCCAGTTCGATCAGGCGGCGCACTTCGGGGTGTGACGCCGAGGTAGGGGCATCGTTCTCCTCCCGCTCGATTGCGTCCAGTTCTTCCGGGCTGGGTTCGCGTTCGGCATCCTGGTCCGGGATTGGTGTCCTCATCATGATTCCCCCCGTGCCCTGCCGGTGGCAAGGCTCTCCTCATCGCTCAGATACCGCCGGGCATCCGGGAAAATCCGGCGCGGCGGGGGCATGGCGATCTCCCAACGACGCTGGCTCAGGATGGAAAGTTGTCGGAAGACCTCCTGGGCCAGTTCCTGATTTCCTTCCTCCTGTGCCTGGGCCAGCACTTCGGCATACTCCCGGCGCTGACGTTCGTTGGCCAGGGCTTTCAACCGCTGCAGGCAGTCCTGAAGGGCGCGTCGGGCGGTATCCTCTTCCAGGGATAGTTCCGGCTGAAAGCGGGTCAGGAGACCCTCCAGATGGCGGCGCAGTTCGGCTTCGCGGTCGGAGGGGCCGGCCGGCAGCATCCCCAGCAACACGCGATGCTCCTCCTGGCTCAGAAGGGAATCCACGCCGGCCGGCAGGTACTCCCAGAGTGTCGGGAAGCGGTAGAGCAGGGCCAGGAAGTAGCCTTCGACCACCTCCTCCCGGCGCATGAGGGGGATTTCTTCCGGCTCCGAAGTAGGGGCAAGGCGTGCCTCGCCCCTACTTCCCCGGCTCAATCGTTGTACCTCGGCGGAGACGACCCGCTCGTCCACCCGCAGGAGGTGGGCCAGGCGCTGGATGTAATGGGCCTGCTCCACCGGGTCGTGTACCTCGGCCAGGAGGGGAAAAGCGGCCCGCACGGCCTCGCGCTTGCCCCGGGCCGTCTCCAGGTCGGCCTCCCGGGCGATTCCCTCCAGCACAAAGTCGAGCACCGGAAGCGCCTGGGCCAGGCACTGCTCCCAGGCCTCCCGGTCGGCCAGGATGACCTCATCGGGGTCGCGGCCGGCCGGAAGGACCACAATGCGCACCTCGCCGTCCAGTTCCCGCTCGAAGCGTACCAGCCCCTGCGCCGTGGGCACCGGCACCAGACGTTCATCCATCGCCTCGCGGATGACCTCCAGGTCGCGCCGGACGGCCAGTTCCCCGGCCGCGTCGGCATCCAGGGCCAGGACAATCCGCCGGGTCATCCGCTTGAGCAGGCGTACCTGGGCGGCGGTGAGGGAGGTGCCCATCGGGGCGACGACGTTTTTGTAACCTTCCTGGTGGGCCGTCAGGACGTCAAAGTACCCTTCCACCAGGATGGCCCGCCCCTCGCGGCGGATGGCGGAAGCCGCCTGGTCCAGGCCGTAGAGGAGTGCCCCTTTGTCGAAGATGGGTGTCTGAGGCGAGTTCAGGTATTTGGGCGGCTGACTTTCGTCCAGGGCCCGCCCGCCGAAACCGACCACGTTTCCCTGTAGGTCGCGGATCGGGAAAATGAGGCGATGGCGGAAGCGGTCGTAGGAGCGGGCCAGCCCTTCCTCCCGTTCGACCACCAGGCCGGCCAGGCGGAGTTCGGATTCGCTGTAGCCGTGCCCGCGCAGGTAAGTGGAAAGGGCGTCCCAGCGGTCGGGAGCATAGCCCAGCCCAAAGGTCTGTACCGTCTCCGCTCGAATGCCCCGCCGGTCCAGGTAAGCGCGGGCCGTTGCCCCGGTGGGACTTTGGAGTTGCTCCTGGAAAAAGCGGGCCGCCTCGCGGTGGATCTCCAGGAGCCGCCGGCGTACCCGATCGGCTTCCTGTTCCTGCGGGGTAGGGGGATGGAGCATCACTCCGGCCCGCCGGGCCAGGAGTTGCAACGCCTCGGGGAACTCCAGACGTTCCATCTGCATGACAAAGGTGAAGACATCCCCGCCGGCCCCGCAGCCGAAGCAGTGGTAATGCTGGGACTCGGGGAAAACGAAGAAGGAGGGGGTGCGCTCCTGGTGAAAGGGGCAGAGGCCCTTGTAGTTACGCCCGGCCTTTTTCAGGGGCACGCGCTCCCCGATAACCTCGACGATATCCAGCCGAGATTTGACTTCCTCGATGGCGCTCATCCTGTCCTTCCGGGACGAGGCGGCCGATCGGCCACCTCGATCCAGCGCAGTGCCTCACGAACACGTCGGCGGAAGAGGGGATCGGAATTCTCCAGGGCGCTCTCCAGGATGGGCACATCCTCCGCCGTGGCCAGTCCGACCAGGGCCTCGGCCGCGGCCCGGCGCACCTGGAGATCCTCCGCCTTCAGGGCCTCCAGGAGGGCCGGCCGGCCCTCCGGATCGCCGATTTCTCCCAGGATGCGGGCCGCTTCCCGCCGCTCCTCCGGGCTTCCCCGGCGCAGGAGGGCCGATAGATCGGCCACATTCCGCAACCGCTCGACCTGGGGAAGTCCCCGGCCGTGAAACCCCAGTCCGATGGCCAGCGCCAGTCCGGCGACGGCCTGCACGCCGGTCACGGTGTAAAAATAGTTCCAGGCGGGGAGAAAGGTGCGGATGCGGGCGGCGGCAAAGGCCGAGAGGAAGTAGAGGGCAAAGCAGGTCGCGGAGGCGGTCGGGGCGCGGGCCCGGCTTCCGGAAAAGAGCCAGCCGGTGAAACAACCCAGGGGAAGCACGACCGTGCTCAGCACGGCCGGCCGGTAATCCTCCGGAGCGGCCTGCGGAACCCAGAAGAAAAGGATCAGGAGGGCTGCCGCCAGGCCTCCCAGCAGGCCGACCAATACCCTCAGAAAAACTCCGGCCTCAAATCCGGGCATCCGCCTCATCCAGCGCCTCCAGGTACTTTCCCGTCGCCTTCCTTTCTGCATTCTAAAGCAAGGGGGGCAGGGTGTCAAATCGAAGGGTAGGTTGTGAACCCGTCTTCGGGGAGAACCGGTCAGAGCGGCATTTCAGGGAATTCCGACCGAAGGGACCGGCACAATCGTGATGCCGTCGGCCACCATGGCCTCGATCGTTTTTCGCAAACGCTCGTACTCCTCTTCGGTATAGAGATGCGGTTCCAGGCGCGGGAGGCCCAGCGTGCGGCGGACGAGGGCGTAGGCATCGTCGCGTGCGGGTCCGGCGTAGACGATCAGCAGGTCAATATCGCTCCCGATGGTATGCCTTCCCTGGGCGTACGAGCCGAACAGCACGACCCGGGTCACCGGCAGCCTGGCGCACAATCCCGGCATCCGCTCGCGGAGGATGCGCACCAGCGTCTCCCGATCAAAGGGTGGCGAGAAGACCTTCACAGAAGTGGAGGATGTCCGCGGCATAACGTATCAGCCTTTCGGCCTCGCCCCGGGTGTAGCGCGTGCGAGGCGAACCCGAGGGATGGGCATTCGGGTAGCGCGTCGGGATGTAGGCCTTGTCCAGTTCCAGGGCCTCGTCCAGCAAATCGGACGGCACGGGATGGAAACGGTGCAGTTCGGCGAGCAGATCGGCGACGGAATGTCCCCACGCCTCCAGATTCATCTTCTGGAAGACGGCCTTGACCGCCTTTTCCGCCGATTGCTGAGCAGAGAAACAGGCCCATTCATAGAAGGCACGTTCGAGGTCGCTCCGAGCGTGCTCCCAATCGCCCCGGGCCTGGTCCATCCAGTCTGCGCTACGTTCCATAATCTCCTCCGGCCCCATGCTACTACCTCCATTGTAACACGGCACCCGGGGAAAATCAACGGCCCAATCGTTCCAGCAGCACGGCCACGATCCGCTCGGCGGCGTGGCCGTCCCACAATTCGGGGATGCGGCCGACCTTGCCCTCCCCGGCCAGGATGCGCCGGGCCTCGGCCACGATGCGCGCCGGGTCCGCCCCGACCAGGGCGTTGGTCCCCTCGGTGATGGTTACGGGCCGTTCGGTGTTCTC